>NZ_JPES01000106.1:0-38674 GCF_000730175.1 Haloferax sp. ATB1
CCCACCAGCAGCCGCACCACCGGCCGCGCCAGCGCAGCGCCGCCGACAGCGGCCGTGACAGCCATCGTCGCGACTGCTGCCGCCTCACCAACCCCGATGGGCTGGCCCGCCCACGAGATGAGCTTCCAGATCGCCACGATGAGCACAACTGGGAAGAGCAGCATCAACGCGAGTTCGGCGAAGATCAGGCCGGTTTCGCCAGCGACATTCTGAATCATCGCCCCGGCGCTATCGGAACTCCCGCCCGTGGCCTGGAGGATACCACCGTGTTCGATGACCTGGAAGGCCAACACGATGATGGCGATGATCGGGCCGGCTAACAGCGCGAAGACGCCCATCCGCATGAACGTCGCTCCGACGCTCCCCACCGACTTGAAGGGACCACGGCCCACGAACCAGACGACCGCGAAAAACGGCGTCCCGATGTAGGCCATCCAAATCATGAACCAGCGCAGTAGCAGGAAGAATAACGCCAGTAGGAGCGACAGCACCGCGAGAATCGCGGCGACTATCGAGACGATGAACTTCAGCGTCCACGTGGCGAACGTCGTGGGCGCGCCGACGAGACCGTTACCGTACCCATAGTTCGCTACTCCCGGGTCGGGGTCGAGGTTCAGAATCGCCATCGTGACGGCATTCGTCGCGTCGATCGCGAATCCCCAGGCAGGCTGGGAAACCCCGATGAACAACAGCACCATCACCGTCCGGACCACGAGGTCCATCAACCCGGACTCGCGGTCCTCACTGAACGGCCACGCGATGAGCGCCAACGCGATCATTATCGGGAGCAAGACCAGCGAAATTTCGAATATCCCAGTCCACGCTCCGTTCGCCGCCGTCGAACCGTGTGGGTTCGGGACCTTCAGGAGGCCCTTGAGGAGCTCGTCAGTGAGCGCCGACGACATCTCTGACGCTGCCACATTGAGCGTATCAATGAGCCATCCCCAGATTGCCTCTGCGACCGAATCGGGGCCGAGAATCTGGAGCGGCACTACCGACCCCACCGCGAGCTGCGGAACCATCAGGACCAGCAGCGTGGGGTCCATCAGCGCTCACCAGACGCTGGGACGTCCGACACAGCGCCATCGACGGAGTCCGATCCCGGCGACGGCTCTGCTGCGGCCCGGTCTTGTGCGAACTCACCAGAGAGTTGCATATCCAACTCGCGGTTCGTGATATCCGGCATATCAGTCAGGTCCAGCTCAGACTCGACCGGTCCGGCATCTTCGGGGCGGCGCGTTCCCTCGCGCTCCTCGATGTACGTCCACGGGTCGAGGTTGTTGTCGATCATGTAGTGCTCAAAGTCACCAGAGTGAACCTCGAGCCGGCGACGACCGTGTTTCGTCGTCGACAACAGACAGCCAGAGTACCCGGATTCCTGCCCTCGCGGGGCTGACTGTAGGTACTTCACTTCAGCCGGCGAGAGGTCGAAGTACTCCTTCGTCGCGTCCGAGACCGACTGCGCATAGAACAGCATCTTGATGTCACAGTTCTCGTAAATCTCGCGGCGCTCTTCCGTCCGCAGGAACTCGTGTGCGGTCTGACTCATCAGCGTCAGCCCGGCATCGTAGTGCCTGGCGTGGCGGATGAAGAGGTTGATGAGATCCCGCGTCGACTCCCGACCCAACAGATAGTGGGCCTCGTCGAACGTCACGTCGAAGCGATTCGGCGACCGCTTGGCCTCGAGGTACGCCCACTGCAACATCGCGTGGAGGATAAGCGGCATCTCGCCTGTGTCGGCGAAGGAACTCATGTCCATCACGACCAGCCGCGAGTTCAACTCGAGGTTCGTCGTCCCGTTCAGGTTGTAGTTGATACCGCCTGGCTTGAACGACTCAAATTTGGGTTCTAGGGACTTCGCGACCTCCTGGTGCTTTTCCGAGGGCGTAAAAACCGCCATCGGGACCGAAATCCCGGCGTCCGTGATTGGCTCGCCCTCCTCAGAGAGCACGCCCATCTCGCAGAAGTGCTCGAACTCGGCCTCGTCGACGAGGCCCTCCTCGAGCGCCGCCTCATAGCCACCGTGAGTGATGACCTCGACGCCCCGGATGAGATCGTCGATGATAGGCGACTCGTTCGCGTACGTCTCGTACTCACCGAGGACAATCCCCTTCGAGAGATACGCGTAGTGGACCGCCTGGATCAGCATTCCCTCTTCCGCAGCGGGGAGGCCGCCCCGGTCTTCGTAGTGCGTGTTCAGCATCTCCACGACCGAGCGAACCGTCAGCGGGTAGGTGTCCTCGGCCGCACCGAGTCGCCCGACGGCGGTTCGATATCCATCGGGTTCACCTTCTGTGCGCCACCGAAGCGAATGACTTCCCCGCCCAGCTTCTCCGCGAAGAACGGATAGTCGTCGCCCGCCGGGTCGAACAGCACACACTGGACCGTCGGGTCCGCCAGCAAGCGGCGGTAAATCTCGAGCTTCCGGGCGTAGGACTTCCCCGACCCCGTCTTCCCCGAGATGACCATTCCGTATCCGGAGTGTGCATAGCGGTCGATGATGACCGGCCGACTCGTGTCGTCGAACCCCATCATGATGCCGTCCGCGTCGTAAATCGGCGGCTCGACGAGGTTGAACAGCGTCGCCAGCGCTTCCAACTGAATCGGGTGGACGTTCTTGATCGTGTCCGTCGCGAGCGGGACAATCGTCCCGTTACCCTCGATTTGCTGGTGGCGAAGGACGGTCGTCTCGACGTCCTGTTCGGCGAGGATGGTGTCGACGCGCTCGCGCATCTCGTCGAGTTCCTCGTGGGAATCCGCGATCAACTCCATGTAGATCGCGATGTCGTACACCTTCGTCGTCCCCCGAACCACGTCTTGGAGGATGCGCAGGAGGTCTTCGCGTTCTAGTTCGTCCTGGTGGGTGTCTGTCCGCCCCTTTCGACTCTTGAGCGCCAGCGACGTCGTCGTCTGCGTGTAGCGCCGCTGGAGTTGTTGGCGAGTCTTTGCGGGGTTACGCGGCGTGATGTGGAACGACAGTCGGAGGTCGACGTCCGCAATCGTCAGCGGGACGAGCCAGCCGAGATTGACCTTCCGGGGGAAGCCAGTGACGGTCATAATCTGCGTCACTTTCTCGTTGCGAATCTGGAACTCGGGGTGGCGCTCCATCGCACGGGGCGCGACGAGCTTCTTGTCGAGTTTTCCGCGCTCTTCGAGGGATTCGATAGCCGAGACTAACGGGAGCTCTTCGGCCTGTAACTGGTAGGCCGCCCACTCGATGTTCTTCCGGGTCGCGTCCCGGTCGAGCAGATTCAGGTACTCGAGTGCGAGTTGCGTCTCCTCGCCCGTGAGGTCGTCAATCGGGATCCGTTCAGTCTCGTCATCCTCGGTACTGTCTCGCCCGAGGAGTCTGTGTAGGGGATTCATTGGTCTGCCTCGTTTCGCTCGTCGGTCGTGTCCACTTCCGCGTCCGTGTCCGCGTCTGCCGCCGTGAGCGAGTCGTCAGCAACCGCGTCGCCGTTCGTTTCGTCAGTGTCTACCTCTGTACGGCCGCCGTCGGTGAGAGGGTCAACGTCCATCTCGCCGTCGACGCCACCGACAGGCACCGTGGTGAGATTCGAGAGATCCACCTTCTGCCGGGACCGCACTGCGAGGGCGACACAGAGCAGTAACGCGGCCAGTCCAGCCGCGTACACTTCGACCGTGAGCGTCGTCACAGCCGCATTCGAGTCCCACTCATACGGGTACGCCTCGAGGAACAGGCTGACCGCATAGCCGACCACGCTGAGGCCGACCAGCGAGAGCGCCTTCGTCTTTCGTCCCGAAGGGAAGAGAACGACGAGGCTCAACAGGAAGGCAGGGAGGCTCACTGCGCCGGTCGCGAACGAGGCCGTTCGAGCCAGCCAGTAGATGTCCGACCCGCGTTGGGGAAGTTCCATCGACCACACGAATCCCCCCAGCGCCACGGCGCCGAGGAGGAAACTCAGTAGGCCGACGCTGACCCCCGCGTAGATGGCTCGCGGGACGACCGGGCGGGGACCGTGGCCTACTGGCCCGATGTTCCGTGCGTACCATCGAAGGATACGTGAGCTCGCCACCCGTTCGACGAACTCGGGGTGGGCATAGCCACCATCACCGACGGCCGCGAGTGGGTCGGCATCCGACTCAATCTCAATCTCGGGGTACTCCTCGGAGATACGGTCGAACTCGAAGTCGCCATCCTCGTTCGCTTCCGCCTGGGCCGCCGCCTCGACATCGTAGGCCGCGTCAGCAACATCCTGAGCGCGGTCGTCCGGGCGCGTGTAGTTGCCCTGCGTGAACGAGATCGGTGGCTTCTGCCCGTGATAGACCTCATAGAGGACTTCTAAGACAGACGCTCGCGTGTCGAGCAGTTCTGTTTTCACCTGTGTTTGCGGGAGTTTCGAGGCCACACGCTGGGCGCGGGCTTTCACTTCTCCGAGACACGCGGCTTCCGTCTCGCTGTCCGTCTCGACATCGTTCCCACCCGGCAGGAACCCACGAAGTTGGGCCATGACGCCATCGTCGGCCTCTCCATCCTTCGCGACCGAGACCGCGACGTAGAAATCGCGGTCACGAATCTCCGCGACGTCGACAACGTTCCGCAGCCACTCAGCGTGATACTGTCGCCCGTAATCCATCAGCGGCGACTCGTCGAGCGCGTCCTCTTCGTCAGCCCCGTCCTCGCTCGTCCCGATGAGCGGGCGGTCGACGTTCTCGAAACGTCCCAGGTAGGGCTCAGGATCGTACGCAGTCGTCACCGAGAGGATCTGCGTCGGGAACTGTAGCCCGCGAAGGAACGTCATGAACGACAAGTAGAGGCTCTCCCGGCGTTCCTCTGAGAGGATGAGCCACTCGCGGGGCTGGACCCGCATGAGCATCGCGTACGTCGTTGGAGTTTCTACGACACCGCCGTCACGGACATTCTTGAAGTCCATGAGGTCCAGCGTCGAACCGGCGTCTTCGTATTCAGTCATTGTAAGTCTCTCCGAGCGTTGCCGTCGCAGCGGGCCACTCCGAAGCGGGCCCAGCATCCGCATCCGAATCCGTATTCACCGTCAATTCTCTGTCCACAGTATCCGAGCGGTAACTCTCATTCACGCCCTCGTTCTCACTCACACTCTCACTCTCGCTCGCCGCCGGGTCTGGCCGCTCCGTGACCCAGCCCTCGAAGGGCTCACGTGAGGCGATATCGTGGTCACCAGCCTCGGGAGGTTTCCAGAGGTACTCCGTCCGCCCTCGGAAGTGGCGAGCCATCGCTGCTGCAAACCGAATCGGGCGTTGTCCCTCCGGCGTCCGTGTGTAGATAATGATTCCAGCGATGCCCCCGAGAATCACGAACGGCGCCGTGACCAGGAGCGGTAATCCAATCGCGTAGAGGATGATTGGGACGATGAGCGGCGGACCCAACGACTCGGCCAACTTCCGGGCCGAGACGCCGAACACTTTCGAGGAAAGCAAATGCGACGCCATCGGGACGTCCTTGCTCATTCAACCACCTCGTCGGTCTCTGCCGACGCGTCCCTTTCAACATCGGCGTCACTCGCAACGCTGGCGACGCCGCCCGCGCGGAGGTGCTCTGGTGTCTGGAACTCTTCCGGCCAGTGACGCTCGGCGGCGAGCAACCGCTGCTCGGCCTTTAACAGCATCCCACGCCAGGTGAGTCCGTACTTTACACGAACGGAGTCGAGCCATTCGTACTCCTCTTGGGAGGTGATTCTGATTCGGGTACTCCCCGCCATCAGTAGTCCCCGCTATAATCGTACAGATGGTCGTCATAGATCTCCCACTCCTCGAGTTCGTCATCAGGGTGGTCGGCCTCTTGCCCTTCGTGGCGAAGCACATCCCCCACGTCCGCGTGTGCATCGAGATGGAGTACCTCGCCGTCTTCGAGGGCACGGGCTTCCTGTACGTCCCACTGCTTGTACGCCCGCGTTCGGTCGGTATCAACACGCGACGGCTGTGCCTCCACGCCCGCTACTTCGGGAGTAGGGTCGCTCTCGATGTTGCCCTCACGCTGTCGTTGCGTGTCGGCGTTCGTTTCATCATCGAACGCAGAGAGTGGGATCTCTGCCGTCGCTCGGATGCGCTGTTGCTCACGAATCTGCTCTCGCAACTCCTCGGTCAGCTCCGACCGGCTCGGGGCCGCGCCGTCCCCGGTCGGGTTGGGGAGCGTTGTCGCGAGTGCTGGGTGGAGCTCTGTGAGCGCCTTAAGCAAATCTACACTTTCTGCGTGTTTAGCCCCCTCGAGTAGGACGCCGCGCCACACCATCCCGTGTCGGTCACGGAGATCGCGTAGGCGGTCGGCCTCCTGTTGAGAGTGCCAATCAACTTGGATTTCAGGCATAGGAGGGTGTTCCCGTTATTTGGATTGTGGACAGAGTCCCGGATGGCGCTCGCCGGAGCGTCGCGAGTCCCACCGAGCGTCTCGAGACGCTCCGCAGACTCGCGCCAATTTCGGGCGGGCGAGCAGTCACTCGAATTGTGAGCGACCGACTGGTTATGACCGGGATTTTCCATCGACATCCGTAAGCCAGCCGACCTTAAGATGTTATCACGCCCACATTTCTACATTCAATGTGGTCCCTGTAGCACCACATCCGATGTGACCGAGGAGGGTATTTACCCGCAGACGGCCTCCCGTGCTGTACCAAACACCACCGTCGCTACACCAGACGGTGCGTGGAGAGAACACCCTCCCCATGATAGAACTACAGCCAGAGGCCATTGAGGTCGCCAGCCGGTGGCTCATCCTCGCCGGGCCTCCCTCACTACCCAGCACAGCCATCGACGCGGCCTCCTCGGTCGCCCCGTCTCTTCGAGCAGCTGGCGGCCCGCTCCAACCTCTCGGATTCGGCTTTGGATCTGGCGGTTTTCGACTCGGTAATAACCTCAATCTCATACAGACGCTCACGCGTGCACAAGTACTCCACCCGGACGCACTCCTTTCGACCCCGGATGCACAGCGAGCCTCGGTCCTTCCCTTACAATCCGACACGGACCTCAGCACGCTCGTTGCCGATTTGAAAGATGCAATCAGGGTCCCCGGCTGGGTCGGAACCCTCCTCAAGTGGAGTGGCCTCATCACGATGATTGTCGGCATCATCGCGTACTTCATCAGCCCCTCTCTGAACAACCGACGGTGCGGATTCATGATGGCGACCACAGGCATCGTCATCTCGATTATCGGCTTCGCCTTCCCTGTCTTCATCAGCCTGCTTGACCATGTCCTCTCAGGCTGACTCCCCCCCGAAGGGGCCGGTACTGACAGTCAACGGGCCGACCCCGAGACCGAGGACGAGTCAAAGACCGAGACCGGGACTGGGACCGGAGCGCACCAGGACGACACCACGCTGGGAGGGCGTGTCACGTCGGCTGGTCGCGCATTCCGAACCGGACTCTCCGAGCGACGTCTCGGTCTCTCCCGGCTCAAGCGCACCGACGGGCGGTACGCACAGCACATCCACGCGTGCATTACGATAGCGCTCGTGGGATTGCTCCTGCTCGCGTCCGTCAGCGTCGCCGCCGCTGGCCTGGGGGCTATCACCGTAATCCCCGTCCCCCGACCCCGGTGTCGAGAAGTCCTACGACGATACCTACCGTATCCTCGCGAACAACGACGACGACGTCGACCCGAGTGACATCTCCTACGACGGCTACTTCGAGAACGACTATCCATATGGGCCGGTCGAGCTCCAAGCCAAATCGCAATCTCCCTCTCAGACGCTTCGATACGTCGCGACGCAAGACGTCTACATCAGAGACCTCAGCGATTTTCAAGCCGTTCCGTATCAAGATCGGTGGACGCGCTATGCCGATATCACATCCTATCAGGAGACGCAGTTCCTCCTCGTCCACGGCAACAACACCTACGACGGCCCGACGAGCACCGACGGAAAGTGGTTCGTCCGCGTCACCAGCCAATACGGTGAGTGGCAACCCGTCTATAACGCCGAGGTCAGGTGGGACCGTAATGCGGAGGAACTCTACGTGGCAAACCCAGAGGAAGCGCTCATCCACACCGCGTACTACTCGAACACGATAGACCGAAACCTCCACGCCGCTGGCCAGTACTCGCGGTACGCCCAAGACTCCGACCGCGTCGCCATCCCGACGGTGAATGGCCGAGCACTCTATCCGACCAGCGATGGCGCGAGTATGTCCCGACAGTGGGGGCAGTCGAACTTCGACACCGTCCGCGATGCGTGGGTCGGCATCAACCACGTCTTTGGTGGCGTCTGGTATCGCGATAGTTACGTCGTGGGCGGAACCCCCACGCGGGGAGCCTACGTCCCGTTCGACCACCGAGCCATCGCACCGCCGGACTACAGCTACGACGACCAGTGTAAGATAAAGCACATCCACCGCCGAACGCACACCCACGATAACTCTACGCACACGCACAAGAGCACCCACTGGCACTACTACGACCGGACGAAGTGGGCCGAGTACGAACTCATCAACTCTAGTGCGGAAGTCACCTCTGTCCAGCTCGACCGACCCGGATTCAGCGGTGAATCCGACTGGGCGAAATTCGGTGACACAACTTGGATTGCTATCGAGGACCCGTCGAGTATGCCCCTCGAATACCCCCGAGGGGAATACATCCTCACCGCCACGCTCCGGGTGACCAGCGAGGTCGAAAGTCGCTGGGGCATCACGAGTTCGCGGTGCAACGAATGGTCGAAATCCAGTACGAGCACGTACACTCACACGACACAATACAGCGTCCCCGTGACGATCACCGACTTCGATTCGCCCAATCTCAACATCAGCGTCGTTCACATCGACGGAGAAGGCGACGACCGACTGCTCGTCACGTGGACGGGCGATCAGGACCTTCCCCACGATCCGTGGAGACAGATTCAGGTCGACGTCAACGGGAAAGTCGTCAATATCGACTCGCCGTGGCGCTTCTACGGCGTCTCGCGGAACGATGGGGTCGAAGTCCGGACGGCAAGCGGGTCGAACACATACGACGTAACCCACACGCAAGGCGACCGCTGGCCAGCCATCTACCACTATCAAACAAGTGTCGCCAACGTCACAATGGAGTTCCCACGTCAACAGGACTCCGTCGAAACCCAACGCTGGGGCTACCTCCGAACGGTCGATACGCAAGTCGCAGCGCGACCCGGTGGAGCACCGCTCCCTGCCGGCGTCAGCGACACGGACAACGACGCACCAACCGAACTCTACACGCAGTACGTCGTGACCCTCAACTCCAACGACCTCGAAACTGGCGAGACGGCCACGGCGACCGCCGACAACCCCTTCGGAAGCAGTCTCGACGACCAACTCAACGTCTCCACTAAACCCTACTCTCCAACCGTCCTTCGGCTGATGGAGATAGATCGCTCACCCACCGGCGAAGGGCACGAGGGCACACTCATCTTGACCGATACGAACAGTAACTTCCTCGACAACAAGACCATCACCGTAACCCAAGCAGACGGGACGAACTGGACCGTCACCACCGACTCTGAGGGGCGTGCCTCAGTTACGTGGGACGGGATGACCCTCCGAGCCAGGTACGACGGCGATGTATGGGACACCGGCCCGGACAACCCATACTACAAGGGTGACAGCATCCTCTATCTCCTTCCACCGGGAGACGTTGCCTTCGTAGCCGCCGGCACCGTCGGCGAGTACATCTCCGGGGCAATCAATAACACCCTCATCTTCGTCGAGTGGCTCGCCCTCGGTATCTTCGCGTTCTGGTACGTGCGAATGCGCCGCCGCACGACCAAACGCGGCGGAGGGAAGAAAGCATGAGTAGCGTCGGCGGCTTCGTCGAGCCCTTCCTCCGAATCTACCAAATCGCAGAGGTACTCGGGCGCTACGGGATGCTCATCGCACTCGTGGTCGGCGTGATCGGATGGTTCTACACCTCAAAGGACGCCCGCTCGATGGACCGCTACCGGGGGATGGCTGTCGGCGGCGCAAGTGGGTTCGTCGCCATCACTGGCCTCGACGTCCTCTACGACGTCCTCGTGTTCATCTTGGGGTCTCGATTCCTCCCCGCCGGCTGGCCCTACGGCGCGGTCACGGGTCCACAGGCAAGCTCGATCTCACAACTCGCAACTGCCCTCAGTCTCGCACTTGAAGCGCTTGGCCTCGCCGTCTTCATCATCGGGATGACCTGGTGGGCGTTCGGCAGCCGCGACTCGCTCGCCGACGCCCGAGGGCGGCGGGGTATCGTCATCGGCCTCACGCTCGTCGGGGCGAGTATCGGCGGCAACGTGTTCAGCACGCTCGCTGGATTCTCCTCTGACCGTCTCACCGCCATGACCACAGACTCAAATTCAAACACTCCAGACCGCACAAACACCGACAATCACGACCACGAAGACCAGCACCGACCGGGGCACACGGCGGTGGATGAGGAGGTCACCGACCCGACCGACCTCCCGGTCTTCCCTGAAGACACGCTCGCCCGCCGAATCATCGACCGCCTCACAGACCGCCGAGTTCTCGCCGTCCTCATCATCGTCTTCGCGCCGATGGTCGGCTGGGTCGGATTCACGATGTACTCTGATCTGACGTCGCCGAACTACGCGTCAGCGACCATCTACGACGAAAATGGTGGCTACCTCGAATCCGTCGAGGGCCCCGTCGCCGCGACGTGGCGCGAACTGGCCATCGGGCTCTCAGAAACCGAGTCGCTTGACCCCGGCCAAGGGATGTTCTTCCGCCACAAACAGGAGAAAGAGCGTGCCTACGTCATGCGGGATATGGCCTTCCCCATCGATATCATCTTCATCGACGCCGACGGGACCATCACGACCATCCACCACGCCGAACTCGAAACAGACGGCGAACCCTATACGGAATATCGGGGGCGAGCGAAGTACGTCCTCGAAGTACCATACCAGTGGACGATTGAGAATGAGATCGCCGTCGGTGACAAGGTGCAAATCGAGTGGGGCCCACCGCGAGTCCGCAACGGCGGTTCGACTGTCGTCGCTATCATCGAGGACGAACACGGACCCAATGTGGTCGTCTCCGAACCACACCGTCCCCCGAGTTCCTCCCGATCGAGCGCCTGAATCAGGTCACGGGGGCTGTTGATCCTACGCAACACAGTGTACCCAATCGGGAAGTCAATTGTTGCGTAGGATACTCCGAGGCGACGTCTCATGGAAACCAGTCGAATCGCGCCAGCGAACACGCACAGTGCGTCTACTCTGTTGAAATCCTCAGAACTTGCCGGGGAGTGAGTGCAACATACAGAGAATGGATACAGCAAACCCAGTCGTCAAACTGGTGTGCTGGTTGGTGAATTTTTAATCCATCACACACAACGTGGGAGATAATGACCGAGGAACCTGCAACCGGCGAATCCGCGGAGGAACGGGAAGAAGAATACGACGCGATGATCTCCTACTCGCACGAAGACTCCAAACCCGTAGCAAACGGGCTCTACGACGAACTCACCGCGTACGGCCTCGACGTGTGGTACGACGGCGTCGAGCTCGGGATTGGAGACAACATCCGCTCCTCAATTGACCGCGCCCTCACGGAATCAGAACACGCTGTCATCCTCATCTCTCCATCGTATTTCCAGGGGATGTCCGAATGGGAGCTCGATGGTCTCGTGCAGAAGCACAAGAAAACGGACGAGAACGTCATTCTCCCACTACTGCATGGGATGGAGTTTGAGGAGCTCCAGGAGAAAAGTCCGAGTCTTGCTAATATAATCGGCGACGAAGTCACTGAGGACAACATCGACGAGATCACCGCGAAGCTGTACAGCGCGATTGAGTCACCCGACGAGACGCCGAAACTGGACGACGTGGAGGGCGTTGATCGCGTTGAACTCAACGTCACTATGGAAGACCTTGTGGATATCTCAAAAGGGTCGAAAGTCAGAGTTGAGGAATGGCGGACGAGCGGTACGCCGCACACTTCGGGGGTGACAGCGGTCAAACTCACAGTCGAAGACAGCGGTCTCACCTATTCCGGGTCGAATTTCATCGGGACAACGAAAGTCATCAAAGACGAGCCGCTCGAAGGCCATGTCTCGGGCATAGACGAAAAATCAGCTGGGAGGACTGAATTCACGCTGCGCCTCCCGAAAGCCCGGCTAGATGAACTGTCCGACGACCGTGACGACTACAAATCCGGGCTCGTTGGGTGACTGGGATGACGAGGCCCGCCGCGAATCATCGTAATTGATCCGGTTCTGCGCGTCTTCGCGCTCGCCGTCACCATCAAGTGACAGTTTCAACTGAGCAATTCGGTTCGCCAACTGACGCTCGAACCCCAGTGAGCGATATACGCCCTGAGTTCAGCACCACGTGCTCTAGCGCACGGAATACAGCTCGGTCTCTTGCGTCCCATAATTGATTCACGCTCCGATGGGATAGCAGAATTTCCATCAAGTCAGCACGACCGCCAGTATATCTCATCTTCGAAGGGTTTCAACAGAGCAAGCTATTTGATAGTGGATAGCGACCGGCGGGAAAAACCGCGTGGGTGGCTCTGCTCAGTCGTCACCAGGCATCGAGAATGGCTGGTCTCCCGTGTATGAGAGAACTGGGAACGCCGGGTTCTCAAAAACATCGGCCTCGGGGAATCCGACCGAGTCCAGAATCTCGTTGACCGCCTCGTCGAACGTCTTGTTCGCGAGCGGATTGTAATTCTTGTAGGCCGTCAAACGCGTGTGCGTATTCCGGTGCAGACAAACGTTGATCGTCGTCCGGGGTTCGTCACAGTCGGTAGCAGTACCCGTGGTTGGTGTGGTATTTTTGGCTGACACTTCAATCACTCGATGGACTGGGTCTACGAGGAGGGTGTTCCCTTATCCGGAGACGCTTACGTATGGCATGAAAATAAACTGAGCGGTCACCCCCACAATCCCGCCCCTCCGCGAATCCCCCGCAAACCCGTGTATATTTTCGAAACGCCGAAATCAGCCGCATGGACTGTTCACGAAGCGGTCCTCGACTATTGCTCTGACCACATCACATAGATGCAAGGAGGAAGCCCACGGCTAGAGTGATCAGCGCAACTGTTGAACCCTTCTCGCGAGCACGATTTCCAAGTCAGAGAATCGGATGACCGCGCCATGATATTCGCATTCTCTGGTGCCCCGCTGCATGTGTCCAGAACTAATGCAGACCACTCAAGCCGTGGGAGGAATTCGACACCCCCCGACACAACCCACGAGCGATAGCCAATTGACTCCCCCATGACAACCGTAGATTTTATAAAAAATTGGCCGAATATGTGAAATACGGATGGGGGACGTGATTCGCACTGTCAAAGTCAAACTCAACGTACCCACAGAGCGGTGCGACGACCTCCATCAGACCAAACAACAGTTTCTCCACTGTGCGAATACCACCGCAAGGTGGGCGTGGAGACATCCGAATGACTACTGCGTGACCTCGAAGCAGAAAGCCGAGAACGCCCTCTACGAGCGACTTCGTGGCGAGACAGAGTTGACAGCGAACCTCGTCCAAAAGGGGATTCGTCGGGCTATCGAGGCTACAAAAAGCGGTGTCACTCGACTCAAGAAGGGCGCGAAGACGAGTCAACCACACTTCGATGCGTGGAGCGTCGTTTACGACAAGCGAAGTGCGACATTCCATCGTGACCACGTTTCGCTCTCGACAGTGAACGGTCGGGTTGAGTGCGACTACGTGCTTCCCGACGACGCAGAGGGAACTCCGATTCACAAGTACCTGCTGAACGAGGACTACGAGTTCCGCATGTCCACGTTGCAGTACGACCGCTCCACCGGATCGTTCTACCTCCACGCTCGGATGCGCCGAACCACAGACGAGCAAGAACAGTCCAAGACCGATTCTTCCGACGTTCATCAGATGTCGCCTGATGCAGCCCATCAGAACGCCAAGCACAGAACAGTCCTTGGTGTTGACCTGAACGTGGACGGTTCGTTCGCTGTGACCTCAACGGGCGCGTTCATCGGGAATGCCGACGAGATGAACCATCGACGCCGGGAGTTCGAGAAGACACGCGGTTCGATGCAACAGGCAGGCACGCGGTCGGCACACCTGTCGATTCAGTCGATGAAAGACCGCGAGCACCGCTGGATGCAGGACGAACTCCACCACGCCTCGAACCAGATTCTCGACGAAGCCCGCGACCACGACTGTACGCACGTCGCGTTCGAGAATCTGGCTGGGATTCGTGACCGGATGGCTGGTGCAAAGCGATTCCACGCATGGGCGTTCCGACGCCTCTACCACTACGTCGAGTACAAGGCTGAGATGTATGGTGTCGAGGTTGATCAGGTGAGTCCGGCGTACACGAGTCAGCGGTGTTCATCGTGTGGATTTACGCACGAATCGAATCGGCAGTCAAAACACCAGTTCGTATGTCAGAAGTGCGAGTACGAACTGAACGCGGATTACAACGCGAGCAAGAATATCGCTCGCAAACTTCTCAAACGTCTCCACTCGGGGCAGAAGTCTTCGAGTGGAGGCGCACCCTGTCAGTATGCGCTAGCGTCAGGGACGCTGAACCTGAACGGCGATTACAACGCCTCCGTCAGTACGACGGTAGAAGGGGAGTCCACTGACAAGCCCACGACTTCACAGTAGGTGCCGAAGCTCTGGGTGTTCCTGCCGAATGACATCGACAAATGATGAGAAATTGGTGTCGGCGGTATTCTCACCGCTACTGGCAGTACCGGAAGACCAGTGAATTGCCGTCTCAGGAGTCTTCCAACAAGTCTTCCCAGTCAGCAGCGGCGTGCTGACCCGGTATCCGGGTCAGCCGCCGCATCTTCTGCTATCCCTCTGGAACAGAGACGATGAAGAGCCGAAACAGTGCAGTCGAGACTGCCGGACGATCAGTGAGTACTCGCTGATCAACAAGCATGAGACACACCAAGATCCAGAGGTTGTACAACGCCACAGCAAACAGGAACTCGAACAACCGCACCGCGAACGTCGGCGACGACGTTCGCGGAAGGAACTCACTGATCTTCCGGTAAGACGTCTCTATGCCCCAGCGACGTCGGTACGCTTCCGCAAGCGGTTCGGCATACTCAACGGAGACCTCCCGGTTAGTTACTAAACAGAACGAGTCGTCGTCCCGCGTGCGGTGCGGGACGACGACAAGTGTCACCGACGCTCGTTTCGTCGGTGGCGACTTCTGAACCATCTCGTAGGTGGTTACGAATGTAGATTCGTCGTGGGCGTCAAGCACGCGCTTGACGCCCGACGTCTTCGGTGCTCGGATGACGAACTCAACATCAAGCTCAACTAGCGTCTCAACAAGTTCAACGCGATAGAAACTCCGGTCACAGTACACGCGGTTAATCCGGACGAACTGGCGTACAGTGGTGATGAGTCGGCGAATGGACTCCCGCAGTGTGCGGGAGTCATTCGCCTCTATTGACTCCCACGCCAGCGTGAACCGAACGGCAGGATCAACGATACAGAGCGTAACGAACGCGTAGGCGAGGTTCGTTCCGCGGTCTGGATTGATTGCGCAGACGTGCGGTGTCTCGGTCGAGCCGTAGTAGAGCCATTCGTGAATGTCCAGCGCGACGTCGACAGGACGAGCGAACGCCCGCTGACGGCGGGCGTGAGCGAAGGTGGCTGTCCGGACGCCATCGAACTGGGTGTCGATGGCGTCCGGGGTGAGGTGACGAAGATGATAGAGAAGCGATTTCGCAAGCGGACTGCGTTGCTGGAGATCGATATCGGCTCCCCGAGCTAGCTGAAGCTCTTTGGCGGTTGTATGGACGAATTCGCCGTCGAAAGCACTCCGAGCGAGGACTTTCTGGAAGTCTCGCTCGGATACTTGCCATTCGGCTTTGTCTCGAAATCCAGCCGCGTGAACAGCAGCGAAGAAGCAGCACGAGACAGCTGTTTCGCCTCGGTTGCATGGATCATACTGCTGATTCGTCACCAACGACGAAAGCGACAACTCAGTTACTTCGGCACCTACTGTTCAGTCGTGGGTAACTGACTACATCCGCTACATTACCACATTCAATGTGGGCTGCGCTTCTTTATTCTCGTTCTCGCCGTACTCGTGTTCGAGGAATCACATGAACACCCTCCCTGTAACGAAACACCTGAAGAAGCACCGAATGACCGTTCTCATGGGCCTCATCGCACTGACCCTCTTCGTGCAGCCTGTCGCGGCACAGACCGGCACGAGTGGTCTGGAAGGCATCATGACCAACCTGTACGACACCGTCCTGCTCGTCCTCAAGTACGCGGGTCTCGTCGGCCTCGCGCTAGGCGCAATCGTCTGGTTCACCGCCCGCAAGAACTCCGACCGTGCAGAAAACGGGATGTGGCTCATGATCGGCGGAGCCAGCATGACGATCTTCTACTTCGGGGTCACCGTCTTCGTGGCGCTCCTCGAGTGGATCGCCACCCCCTGACCCGGCAGGGACGGATAGGAAACACACCTCAATCATCGTCCCACTCGTGCCCGAACAACCAACCGGGCCCTTTCCGAGTGGCTCGTTTCACAGCTCGGGAGCGACAGCTTCCGAGGCATTACCCGTGGAACACCGGCGTCCCCGGACGAGACGCTCACCCGCCAATCACGATAATGACCGAGCACACCAACAGCAATCGAATCGTCCCGTTTACCGGGATTCTCGCGACCATCGCACGCCACACCGGGCGACCTCTCCCCGGCCGCGTAGAGGTGATGCGATGACCGCAACGCCCTCAGACCGCGAATCACTCGACCGGGACCCCGACGTCGACACGGACGCCGACGCTCCAGAGAGCTCACAGCCCCCCAAGAGCGTCTTTGAGCGGAAAGGCCTCGACCTCTCGCATCTCCGGGCCGACGTTCCAAACTCCACGACGGACGCGAGCGAGCAACAGAACGACCGTACAGAGGAGGAACTCCCCGCAGAGACTGGCACAGAGCCCTCCGACCTTGACCGCGCCAAGACGCCAGCAACCGCAGGCGACCAGGATGCGTCACGTGAGGACCGTCTCGCCGCCTACGAGGACGTCGAAGTCGGGTCCGGTCCCGGAAAGAAACTCGGCGACCCTATCGAAGCCCGCCCGTACATCCACATCTCCCCCGCTCGCGAGCAGGTCACGCCCGGTAACATCATCGCCGGACTCTTCGGCCTCTATCGAGCCGGCGTCACCGACACTGGGCGGTTCAACCTCGCGGGCCGCCTCGGACTCAAAGACACGAAGAAATCTTTCGAGTTCGTCATTCACAAGCCGCGAGACACCAAACGCTTCGACTTCTACGTCTCGGTAACGCCCTACGACGCAACCGCGTTCAAGACACTCGCTGCCAACATCGCCGCGATGTACCCCGAGTCTTTTGAGTTCGAGATCGTCCCGTTCAACCCCGTGGCCGCGTTCGCCAGCGACAACGGCAACGCACAGGTGGGCGGTCGACGGATTGCGACCCTCGAAGATATTGGCGACCTCGAGCGCCTCAGCGGGTTCGAGGACCCCGCCGTGTTTGAGGACCACGATATCGGCCGTGGCGACGGGCCCTCACCAGAGGAAGCCGAGCAGCAACTCATCAAGAAAGGCGTCCCCCTCCGTCCCGAGGAAGTCCCCGAGGAGAAACGCCCCTCGCTGGTTCGCTGGAAAGGCATCTCGTCGAAAAAGAACGACTGGATGACGCTCCTACGGCCGTTCAGCGACATCGCGATGGACAACGACGACCAGTATCGGTCGCCCCTGAGCGTCCTCCTTGAGCAGGCTGTGCACGCCAACGACCCGTTCATGTTCCAGGCCGTGTTCAAACCACGACCCGACTGGACGAGTGAAGCCGAAGTCCACAAGCGCAACCTCAAGATGGGCAACCACGGGACGTTCAGCGCGTTCAAAAACGAGTTCGCCCGCCAGATGTTCGGTACCTCAGAACAGGAACGCCGCAACATCCACCGAGGCGATATCTCAGAACAGGTCGGGGGGACCGTCACCGCCGGTGACAGCAACAAAATCACCGGCTCGCGGATGGCTCAGATCGACCACAAACAGCCCACGACGACGTTCGACCTCACGCTCCGGGCCGCCTGTAACGAACAGACCATCCAGAGCATCTCGAACGCCTTCACCTCGCTGTCAGGCCCCTACTACGGCATCGAAGGCGACCTCCTCGGCATCAGCGACAAAGAGTTCGCCGCGCTCTGTCACGCCCGGCTTGCGACCTCGAGCGGGCTCTCCGGGCGCTTCAGCAAAGGCGACCCCATCCTGTGTGCCTCGCCCGACGAACTCGCGAATTTCGTCGTCGTCCCCCACACGGACGCACTCCCCCGCGCGAGTCGCGGATCCTCCGGCGGCTCCCCCGACGCTCGCTCGCCACTCACTGCGACTGACGAGGACCTCCTCTCGCAGTATAACCACGGGATGTGTATCGGGTACGCCGAGACTGCCGTCGACAACCGGCCGGACATCCCGATCAGCCTGAGCGCCGAACAACTCACCCACCACGTGATGCGCGCAGCCACGACGGGTGGCGGGAAGACCACCGCGATGATTAACGACACCCTCAGCGCCTACGAGTCGTTCGACGGCCCCATCTTCGTCTTCGACAAGAAGGGCGGGTCGATGGCCGACCAGTACAAGCGCGCCCACTTCAAGAAGTTCGGGAACCTCGACGACGTCGTCCATATCACCGTCCCGGGGCCGAACGATGAGGTCCTCGCGTTCCCCTACTTCGATATTCGCCCGCAACTCGCCGCCGGCGTCAGTCGAACCGTCGCTGTCCAAGAGAAAATCGACCGCTACAACGAACTGCTCGTGTACGTCCTCGGTCGAGAAATGGCTGACCAGGCGTTCGTCGCTCAGGAAATTCTCAACAGCCTCATCAAGGCGATGTTCGACCCCGTTCACGGCCAGGATGCATGGCCCATCAGCGACCTCCTGACTGCGGCGATGGACATGCAGAAACTTGGGAGCATGAACGAGGAAACGAAGGCCCAGGGGAAGCTCCCACCCGTGAGCGATGCCACGCTCCACCGGACCCTTCAGCGCCACGTCGATGCTGACCGCCAGCGGTTCATGACCTCCATCGACGCGGTGATGAATCGGATAACGAAACTCGCAGAGCGGTCGTTCATCTGGCGGATTCTCAACTTCGTCCCAGAATGGGACGAGGAGAACGGGCACTACGCCCACCAATCGCCGATGTTCGACATCCAGGACATCCTCGCCAGCAAGCGCGTCGTTCTCATCGACACCGGCGACCTCCGGCCCGCCTCGAGCAACCTCTTCACGTTCATGTTGCTCGATTACATCTGGTCCGGCGCTCGCCTCCGCCATCGCCTCGGCAAGACACCGCCTGTCAGCGATGGCTACGTCATCAACCTGATTATCGACGAGGCTGCACCGCTCCTCCAGTCCGAACTGGTTCGCGACGACATGATCCCCGACGGCCGTGAGTTCGGCCTCGCCCTCGAGGTTATCGTTCACTTCGCCGAGCAGGTGAAATCCGACGCCCTCGACGTCTCCTCTTACAAGGAGATTCTGCGGAACATCAACACCAAACTCATCGGCAAACTCGCCGTCGACGACGAGCTGGTGATGACACTCTTCCACGAGGGCATCGAAGACGAGGAACTGGTCGACCGGATTACGTCACTCCCTCGTGGGGAATGGGTCGCCCAACTCCCCGACACGGGCTTCATGACCGACGTTCCCGAACTTGTCACGCTCCTGCCGGTCGGCATCCCCGCCGGCCACCGGGACTCGGACGATCCCGTGAACGAGGATTCAGTCTCGCCCTACGGTGACTCCTTCGGGGGGATCGACGCGAAGAAGACACGCCAAACGCGGGACGACTACTGTCTCATCCCCGGAAGCAACACGGACCCCTCCGCCGAGCAACTCTCGGCATCCCACACCGGCTCTGGGGTCGATGCCACCGATCCGAACGCACACCACAACGATGTGCCCGGCTCCGGCCCCGACTCCGACCCGGAGCCCGAAGAAGACGTCTGGGAGAGTCGGCGGAACGTAGCAACTCAGGTCGGGACGCAACCCGCAAATGGTGGCGATCAGAATGGCCCGTCGAGGCCTGTCACCCGGCCCGCCGACGACCTCACGGACGACTTTGGTTCGCGCCGAGCAGCCAGCGAAGGAAACGGTGGCGCTCAGGCCGAATCTCCCGCTGAACGTGGCGGTGAAGATTCGGTAAGCAATCTGGAAGATCGTATCAACGACTTCCTCTACAACGGGGCCGACCCAACCACCACGGACGAGACTGCTACCGCCGTTGCACAGGGTGGCGTGGAGGGAGATACGACCCGCGCCGATGGAGTGGGGGCGGCCACGGAGAATCCTTCGGACGCTGACCACGCCGACCGGCACGATACCTGGGTCGGTGGCGTTGGCTCAGGCATAGACGAGAATCTGACAGTTCAGGAACGCCAATTTCTCGCAGCCGTCGTGACGACTGTGAACGGTCGACATCCCAAGTTCGATATGCTCGATACGATGAAGCCGATAAATAGTCACTTCTCTGAGGTAGACCCCGACCGGCTCATCGACCTCGGCTACCTCGAGAAGGTGACCGAGAATCTCCGTGTCTACTACACCGTCACCGAGGACGGTCAGCATGCGTGTGGCGCTCGCGTCGCCTTCGGTGAAGACCAGGGTGACGTCAACGAGAAGACCTACCACAAGGTGATGGTCGAGGCACTCGCTCGCACACTCGCGAACGATGGAACCTCTCACTATTTCGTCAAGCGATACACCCCGATCTTCGGGACCGACGTGAAGCCAGATGTCGTCGCGTACAAAGACGACAAGCCAGCTGTGATTGGAGAGGCGATCTGGAACGTTCGCCACGAGCACATCGTCAAGCACTACGAGGACTTCAACCGCTTCGACGTCGAGAAGAAAATCTGGGTCGTCCCAAATCTCTCAGAAGCGTGGAATATCGCGCGGGCTCTCGCGAACGCCGGCTTGATCGACGAGCTCCCCGCCAAACGACGGGGGCGGTCACACGGTGAACTGACCGAGTCGATCTGGGGGCCGGATGGAGAATGGGAGTTCGTCAGCGCGGCCAATCTACTCGATGACCTTGAATAACCCTCTCCGGCGGTGCGCGCAAAGTACGCGCACGGCGCGCACAGCAGGTAGGGTCCTTGTACCTCAAGAATCCGGGTCTGAGGCCGGCTCCTACCCGTCGGGACTTAGCGCACGCGCGCAAAACGGCCCAGAAGGTCTAAAAAGCGCGTTCGTTGCTCCGCTCAAAATCGGCCAAGTTGAAGGTGATTCGAGTGCACGCAAATCCCCGCAAAATCAGCGCACGCCGCGAACAGTAGGTACGAGCCTTCTACCCCCAGAATCCGGGTCTGCGACGACCACCCAACCGTCGGGACTTAGCGCACGCGCGCAAAACGGCCCAGAGACTCTATCGAGCAATCTGGTGGCTCCATTCGGCTCCTTCGATGCTACATATCATAGTATTGGATTAGAGGGGGTCACCAGTTCTGCGCGAATCGCGCGCGGGGTGTCGATTTTCCCTGAAATTGGGTCGAGATCGACAATCCGGGTTTGTTTCGCCCGCCGTCGAGTGGCGACGACCCTTCCGAACATCACGATGAATCTATGACGAATATAGACGTAACAAACGACGCAATCCCGGCCAATATCCGCTCTATCGAGAACTGGATTCTCTGGCGTGAGGGAGAGCGCAACGGGAAAGCTACCAAAATCCCGACTAAACCGTATCGCACCAGCGGTGATATCAACTGCGACGTCACCAACCCCAAACAGCGCCGCGACTTCGACACTGCGTGGGAGGCACTCAACGACTCCCGCGTGCCCGGCGATGGCCTTGGCTTCGTCTTCACCGACAACGTCTCCATCACTGGCGTCGACCTCGATAAGTGTCGTGACCCTGATACAGGCAAGCTCGAAGACTGGGCCGAAGATATCATCGACCGACTCGACTCATACACCGAAGTGTCTCCCTCCGGTACGGGTGTGCATATCCTCGTCGGGGGCGAACTGACCGCCGCCGGGAATCGCCGGGGTCGCGTCGAGATGTACGACTCTGATCGCTACTTCACCGTGACCGGAGCGCACCTCGAGGACACGCCCACGGAGATTCGGAAATGTCAGGACGAGTTAGACGCCGTTCACGGTGAGTACATTCGTGGTGAGTCCAGCTCGGATGGGCAGTTGAGTCTCGCCGATACCGCCGCGAGCGATACCTCAGAAAGTGGAGGTAATCGTGGCGATCGGCGCTCCACCGAAGTCCCTGGTCGGCAGAGTGAAAGCGCACTCGTCGAGCGCTACGGTGACGCCTTCAGAAACATCCGTGACCCGGCCATCCGAGAAGCCCTCGAGCGGGTCCAGACGAAGTACCTTCCTCCGGTGTGCCCCAGTACGTTTGCCGACCTCGCAGGCCCCGGTATCGAGCTATCAGATGGCGAGATTCTGAAGCGGATGTACGACTCGCAAGGTGGCGACCGGAAACGCCGCCTCTACGAAGGCGACTCCTCGATGTGGGGGTCTCACGATGCCGATTATCCGAGTCAGTCTGAAGCGGATATGGCGTTCGCTCATACGCTTGCGTTCTGGACGGGGAAAGACCCCGATCGGATGGACGCGCTCTTTCGTACCTCCGGGTTGATGCGACCCAAGTGGGACGGCCAACACTACTCGAGTGGTGCGACCTACGGCGGCGTCACTCTCGCCCGCGCGCTCCTCCGAGTGGATGACCACTACGAACTCCCGAGTGACGATGGGGTGAAGTTCTCGAAGGCCGACGGGCCAACGACCTCGACCTCGACCTCGGCCTCGTCGACGTCCGCTCGCTCTGGGGCGTCTTCGAGCGCCTCGGATGTCCCCGCGAGCGACGTGGCATCCTCAGCATCCCCTCAGACGCCCCAGGACGCCGCTGGTGCGTCCGGAGCATCCCCCGTGAGTGATGGCGCGTCTGCATCGACCGAGGCCGCTCCGAGCGCCCCCGGCCCGCTGCACACGGATGACGCCGCGACGACCGCCGAGAGTTCCCCCGACGTCCTCCTCGACCTCGACGGCGACAACGACAGCGACAGTGGGGCCGACAACGGAGGTGTGGGTGTGGATATGAGTGTGGACCCGGCCGCTGCTGCGGACGCGGCTGCGAACGCCCCTACAGGACAGTCAACGTCGACGGCCATGCGCGACGCTTCCCCCACCTCGAACGACCGGGGCGAGTCGACCCCTGATGGGAGCGTCACTCCCGAGGGCGTCTCGCCCGCTGCTCCCGACGGGACGGATATCGACTCCGACCTCGATGAGAGTACGCAGCGGATGATGACCGAATCCGTCACGAAAGCCGGTGGCAACTGGTCGCGGACCAATCCCCATCTCGACGATTCCGAGAAACATCCGACGGATTGGACCGTTGGTCCCATCGAGGGTCGAACGCCGACAGCCCAGGCGATGAAGGTCGCTCGCGAGGACAACCGCGTACTGGCGCGGTATCAGACCCGCCTCGAAGAGCGGCTCCGCGATCTCGCGGATGTTGAGGAGGAACGTGACCGCTACAAGTTCACCGCCGAGACCTACCTGAAGGCGATGGACGAGCTGATGGGCGAACGCGAACGCTACCGGACCCAGCTCAAGCGGGCCGGCTTGTTGTCACCGGCGGATGCCGACCTTCCGGACGACCCCGTCAAGCGGCTCAAGCAGATTCTCCGCCCGCTGGTCCGTCGCGAAGACGTTGCGACGGCCAAGGAGACGCTCTCCGGCCTCGATGCCGTCCTCCGCGAGTACGAGGAGGCCAACGAGCAGATCCAGGCCGACGAACGTGAACGCCGGAAACAACGAGGGATGTTCTCCCGCTTCTTCGGCTAACTCCGCTCCCCGGCTTTGCTGGTGGGGTGGTCGCCGCGCGTCTCTCCCGCACGGCCAGCGGTGTGCCCCTCCTCGTCGCTGCGAAAGTATTGGACCCCAAATGGGGTGAGGGATTTGAGATGACCAACATCCAGTCTGACGAGCGGCGTACCGACACCGACCACACGGCCGAGCGCGAGCCGGTCAGCGTGGTCTTCAAAACGGGCGAGGAACCCGAGTTCGGCAAGCCCGACCACGACCCCCACGGCGAGACCTTCGCCGCGGTCAGCCACTCGTTCACCTCATGTGACGGTGGCTGTGGGACCAGCGGCCTGGTCCCGACCGCGTTCCTCGAGGACGCCGACGGCCTCACCGGATGGCCCCCGTTCGACGTCCTCTGTGAATCCTGTGCGAACGCGGTCGTTCGCGACGACTACTCGTTCTAGACGGTCGACCCGAGAACGAGCCCTACTGAACCGACACGACAGAACAGAATCTTTCGATGTTCTCGTTCCTCTTTCTCCCTTCCGCCGTGGGTATTGGCCCCCAAGGGGGAGTTAGGGACGTGCGAGAGGGCGACGAAGACATCAGCCTCGTTCGTCGTCTAGATATCGAACTCACGAGCGACTGGGACGGTCCCCATCGGTCAGCATGAGCGTGCGAGCTGTCCCGAGTCACAGATACAGACGGAGACTCACATCGGGGATCTCCCGACACTCGGGGCGGTGCGATCAGTACGCCCTGCCGCCGGCGGTGGTCCTGCTTGCGATTCCCGAAAGTATTGGCCCCCAAAGGGGGTGAGGGAAGTCCGGGTGGGGCGAGACGCGTCCTCGTTCTGTCCTGCTCGTGAAATCCCCCTCAGAGAGACTACTATGAGTGCAAACTCCAACCTCAGCGTGGAGCAGCGTGCGGCAGACATCAGCGGCAAGTTCGGCGAGATGGGCGTGGACGTGCCCGCTTCGACCGTCCAGGAGCGAATCGCGGCTATGCAGGAGTTCAGCGTCCCACTCGAGGAGGCGACCACGACGACGGTTCGCAACCTCGCAGCGGAGTACGACCTCGACGACGGCGACCTGTCCGAGGACATCTCGGCGCTGGCGGGCTTCGGTGGCGACGCGAGCGGCTCGCACGCCTTCGAGCGCGTCATGCTCGGCGACATCGCAGACGTCGGCCCGGAGGAATGGGTGGACGTCCGAGCGCAGGTCGTCGACCTCTGGGAGCCCAAGCACGACTCCATGCGGCAGGTCGGCCTCATCGGTGATGAGAGCGCCCAGATGAAGTTCGTCGTCTGGCAGAAGAACACTGAGAGCCTGCCTGCCCTCGAGGAGGGCGTCACCTACGACATCGCCTCGGCCATCACCAACGAGTACGAAGGCAAGTACTCCATCTCGCTCAACAAGGCCAGCGAGGTCACCGAGGCCGCCGCCGAGGACGCCGTCGAACCCACCGACGGCAAAGTGCGCGCAACGGGCACGCTCGTCGCCCTCGAAGACGGGAGTGGCCTCATCAAGCGCTGTCCCCACGAGGACTGCACCCGCGTCGTCCAGAACGGCCGCTGCTCCGAGCACGGCGAAGTTGATGGTGTGTTCGACCTTCGGCTGAAAGCCATCCTCGACGACGGTGAGCGCGCTGTCCGAGCGCTGTTCAACGCCGAGATGACCACCGCTGTCAGTGGCATCACGCTCGAGCGAGCGAAGGAAATGGCCGCTGAGGCCCTCGACGCCAGCGTCGTCGGCGCAGAACTCCGCGCCTCGCTCATCGGGAAGACCTTCGACGTGCGTGGCCCGGTCGTCGGCGAGTACTTCCTCGTGGACGAAGCGGTCGAGACAGGCTACTCCGCGGACAACCCCGGCCTCAACGACGCGAGCATGGCCCCGGCCGTCACTCAGCGCCAGCCGGCCAAGCGCCTGTTCGCCGAAGAACTCAACCAGGCGACCCACTCGTTCACCCGCCCCGAAGACGAGGGCGATGACCGAGCGCCGAAGTTCACGCTCCTGCCGAGTGGCGAGGCAGCCAACCGCGTGTTCGTCGTCGGGACGCTCATCGAGACGGCTGACGTCGGCAGTGACTCCGAGTTCTGGAAGGGGCGCGTGATGGCCGCTGGTGAGGCCGCCAACCTCTACGCCGGGCAGTACCAGGCAGAGGCAATGGACGTGCTCCGGTCAGCCGAGACGCCCTCGTACGTGGCCGTGGTCGGCAAACTCCACCACTACGAGACGGACTACGGCGTGAAGGTGTCCATCCAACCTGAGTCCATCACGGTCGTCGACCGCGAGGCCCGTGACTCGTGGGTGGCCGAGACCATCGACGCGACCCAGCAGCGCCTCGGCGCGCTCGCCAGTCGCGACTCCGACGCCACCGACGCCGTCCAGTCGGTGTACCAGTCGGATGTCTCCGACATCGAAGCGGCAGTCGAGGCGGCCATCAAGGACATCGCGCCGGAAGCGAGTCCTGCTCAAGCCCAGTAAGGGGCGAGCCGTCCCCACCTCTCGGAGGCGTTTTTTGACGCTCGAAGCCCCTGATCCGGTTCGGCTAGCGCTCCCCCGGTTGTGAGAGGCTTGTCGCTTCCGCCCCGCCCCGTTCCGCCGCCCCGCTCCGCTCCGCTCCCGGCCTCGCTTCGCTCGGCCGGTTACCGATGCGGTTGGCCCCCCCGGATGGACGGTCACTCTCGGGCCGAGTATTGGTCCCCTAAAGGGTGAGGAAGTCGAGCAGCGCGGCGTGTCGCCGCGACGTCGACGACACTCGCGTCGTTCCGATTCCGAGCCAGAGCTCCAGCTCCAGCTCGAACTCAGACTCGACATCGATTTTGTCCGCGGCGCGGCCGTGCGCCGCCGACCCGACCGAACCGATCAGTCTCGACTCACCTTCGACTCCGACCACGAATTATGTCCATCCGATATGCACCCCCGGTCAACGTACCGCTCCTGACCACCGCCGTCTTTTCGATGTTTATCACCGCCTACGTCGGGATGATGTTCCTCGCTGTCGATCCGCAGTTCGCTACCACCGGCCTCTGGACCGTCTGTGTCGGTGGCTTCGCAGTCTCGACCGCATACATCGTCATCTCGACGATCCGCCGCATCCTCCACGCGTTCACCCGACCGTCCTGGTAGCCGGCGGTCGCTGTGCATCGAATATCCAGTTTTGCTTATGTCGTTGAGGGCGTGCTGAGGACCACGGATTTCGGTCCCTCGACAGCCGTGACCCCACACTCGAAATCTTCTTTACGAATTGAATGAATGCACTCCCCGACCAGACACTAAGCCATCGACCTCGCGCACCGTTCGTTCTGGTACTTTCTCGAAAGGAGGGTGTCCCCGGCCATCCTTACGTGAGAGGCCGAGTTCCCGTGCTTGTACGGGCAGTGGGATTGGAACTGGCTTTGCTATCGGCTTCGGCGTTACAGTCATCCGCGGCTAATCCACCGCTAGAGACTGCTCCGCTGATCCTACGCTCGGCACTGGTCGAGCAACTTCGCTCGCTCGTGGCAGGAGACGTGGGAAACTGTCCTAATCCCCGGTGGATGTGTGCCCATCCATGGAGGGGTGTCGTCCGTCGTAGGAGGGTGTTTTGGGCACGACATCAGTTGGTCCCTTAACATAATAAATATTATGACTTTCGGGGTCACAATCAGAATACAGGGTTCGAATACCCAGGAAGTTGGATTGAGGTAGAGTAATAAGGGCCAGCATTAGCGCTATACCACTTGTCGGGCTTCGTCTTATGAAGTTTGAAGAGACGGTAGACTACCTCGCCGAGGAGCTTGACCTCGAGGCGTCACTCTCCGGCCTGTCCCCTGAGGGCGCATCTGTCACCGCGTCCGGCTCCGACGCCGTTTCTACTGCTGGCTCCTCCACTGCTGACGACGCCCGCCGAACCCCAAGGACAGTCAACGGAATATCCTTCATTCGCACACCCAACTCCCGCTTCGCGATGCGCGAACTCTCCTCCGCTGAGGACGCCTTGAACTGCGCCAACACCGTCACGACCACCAACGCGAAATCCGTCGTCGAAAGCGCCGCCTCATACTCATACCCGCAGGACGGACACGCGACGTCCTGAACGACAATCTCCGAGTACCGCGCCGACGTCTGATTCACCCTCTTGCCCACCTCCGACACCGCGATGTTGATCACGTCCTGGACGCCCGTCGTTCCCGCCACCACCCATGGAACCGACAGCTGTACCTCAAACCATGTCTCCTCCTCGCCGTGCCCAGACGTCGTCATACTGTTGTTCCATATGCGTCTCACCCGTATGAGGACTCGTTGGCTACATTGAATGTGGAACTACACCCACCACATTCTGGTCCGCACGATATCGACCGGAGCACAGGCTGCTTCTGGGGGGGTTCGTGATCGGCGGTTCGGGAGGCTGAGGCGCTGCTCGGCGGCTAAAGGTCCGGTTTTCGAAAGAGAGTTTAGTTGGAATTCTGAGTTCGATCGGTAGGGAACTCGGGGGTGCTAGGGTTCGTTACAGTTCAGGACACAATCAGGTATCGGGGAGTACCGTTATCGAGGTCTGTCGAATCTGAGCCTGAATCCGAACCTGAGTACGGGTATCAACTGTGCTCATACACATACTCAGGCAGCTCCTCCGTCGAGTGACTCGGTGTACTCGGTGAGACGCTGTTCGGTGTATTCCTTACAACTCTCAACACCAGCGCGTGCCAGGCAGAGTGGGTGGAATCGAGACGCTACGACCGGATCGTAGTTCATGTCATCGTTCCGGACACCACAAACCCAACACGACGAGGGGTCACGAGGCGAGTCGCCGTTCACGAATCTCATCAACGCGTTTGCCTTGAAGAGACCGAGTGCCTCAGGGTGGTCCGTGAGGAATCGGCGGTTTCGCTTCATCTGACGCTCTTGCTGTGCGAGCTGTTTGCGTTCGGCTATTGCTTGAACGCGGTCGGGGACACGAGCGAGTTCGTCTTCGATGAGCGTCTCGAGCAGCACTGGCGACGGCCAGGTTGTCGAAACGTCACCTGAGAACTTCGCAGCGGAACTCCGGGGAACAGCCTCACCAGCATCAGACGAGCGCGACGACTGACTAACACGCTGAGGTGTCGCAGGCGTCGAGCGAGTCGATGCGGTGATCGGTGCACGCTCGAGAATCTGAATCTCGGATTCCCAACGCGAGTCGAGCTTCGGTTGACCCTGGTACGTCTGGTTGGACTTCTTGTACGGTAACTTGAAGTCAACAAGGCGGACCACGTCACCTTCGTTCGGCTCGGCGAGAATCTTCTTCGAGATGATTACTTCTCCATCGGCATCATCCGGGTCGGCCGTTGATGCAGTAATCTCCTCTTCGCTAGACTCCCAGACAGAGACACGAACTTCATCCTCGCGGCGATCTCCATCCGTGACGATCATCCCGAATTTTAATCCAGGGACGTCAGCATGGTAGATCTTCTTCACGACGCCTTGCGTGGTGAGATAGCCTTTCGAGGACCAGAGGTTCGCCTGTAGAATCGCGTTGATTCGCAGGACGTTTCTCGGGTTCGTTGCTTCGTCTTCGAGGAGTCTGAGGAATGCCGACGTCACATCTTGTCCATCCAGCACACGCTGTGCAAGGTCGGACGCGACTTCGACGGGTCGGCGACGAATCTCGTGGACGGTCTCAGCCTGGAGCAATCTGCGTGCTTCAGTCAAGACCTCCTCACGAAGTTCAGAATCCTCAGCGTCGAGCTCCCGAAGGGGCTCGGCGAGGTCGTAGAGTTGCTGGGCGACGGTCTGTTCACGACGCGCAGGAGCAACACCAGCACGCGCGCTCCGGTAGCGAGCGAGCAAGTCGGTGTGTGCATCCAACGTCGCAGCCAGGCCAGTCAGGTGTCCAGCAGCGTCGATTCCCGCAGAGACTCTCTTTAGCTCTGCATCCAACGCCAGTCGGCGCTCGATACCAGGAATCGACGATCGAGAGTACTCCGCTGGATTCGCAACGAGAGTCCGGAGTGCGACTAACTCCCCAGAGGGAAGCGTCACTTCCAGATCGTCCGTTCCGACACCCTCTGTCTCGCGTGGCGTCTGTTCATCCTCGGGGATGTCCTTCAGCGCACGCAGTCGGCGAGTGTGTGCATCCAGCTGGTCTTCAGGGACGAGTGTTCGTCCAAGGCGCACCGGAACCTCCGTCGAACTGATGGGGTCGTACTCATCGAAGCCAGATGCCGTGCCCGTCAACTGGTCGCCAGTCGGGTCGGTCAGGCGGTCGTGGCCCATGTAGATGTACTGCCCACGTGCGATGACATCAGATTCAGAGAGCGCATCAGCGGGTCGTCCGCGAGCGTTCATCTCAGTCCTCCGCTCATCACTCCGAGACGCGACCATCGGTTGGCCATCGTACCAGCCGTAGACGCCCTCGGATTCACGTTCGAGTTCGAGTTCAGAACCGGACTCGTGCGCACCAGTACGCTCGGACTCACGCTCGAAGTCGACACCGGCATCGACATCGACGAAGACGTCGACATCGGAGTCGAATTCGGAGTCGGACTCGGTGGTCGAGTGTTGTCCATCCACGGTGCCACGGAACTCACGCTCAGTCGAGACTGCGGACGGTGAGTGAGAACTCGTGTCTGCGTTCGTGTCTGCATCGAGGTTGAGCCACCGACGAATCGTCGGGGATTCCACTCCGTCGTCGAGACGGCGGATCTCCTGGGTGGAGAGGCGAACCGTCGCCGGGAATCCGTGGTCTGCCGCCTGCGAGAACAGGCGAACAGTGTGGGTGGGGTGCTCATGTTCGGTGTTGTGTTCGATTTCGGTACTGCCGTTCTGTTGTCCGTCCTCAATGAGGTCGGACCTGTCGGTGTATCCACTCATGTCAAAACTAGAAAGCGCCGTACTTTCCACACTCAGAAACGCGAACAGCGGTCATAACTGTGTCGCGCTATCCCTTCGCTGTCTGTCGATTTTTCCGTTGTAACCCCCCACAAACCCGCGTACATTCAACACCTCCAGCGCGCGACGGACACCCCCCGCGAAAAACTACGTCGAACAGGACCAGTTAGGACAGAAACTCGCTCACGGAACGGCGCTTCCGCTCATCGAAAGTGGAATGGAAAGGCGAGTGGCCCTTCCTAGTTTTGACATGTTGAGCCGTTCAAGCTCACCAGTCGCTACGCCGGAAGAGTACTTAACCGTAGCGTGAGTTTACACCGGCCAGGTAGGGAGTGAAGGTGTATCGTTCTCCCAGTAAATCGCATCTATTGCTGCTGGGAACTGCTGTAGTCGGTCATCGAGGACGGCGAGTGGGTGCGCATCGAGAAACGTCGCGCTATGTCGATCAACCGGGGTGTCTTCGTGGTTGAGTTGGATGTGGCAGGGGCCAAGGTCCGGGTGGTCAGCGTCCTGGTGGAAGCCGAGCATCAGGTTCCGCTCCGGTTCGATCCAGTTGATACGGTAGTATTCGTGGTCAACGCCGGCAGGGTACCAGAAGCGAATCTCCAGTCGTGCGGTCGCTGCCTCGTACGAGTCACCCAAGAACGTTGTCGGATCGACCTCTGCGATGACGTACCGAGGCCGTCGTCGAGACGGGCGATAGCGCACCTCCTCACACCCCGCTTGTCTCGTCAATCGGTCGTGAACGTCGCGGAGGAGTGTCCGCTGTGTATAGCGGTCGCGACCGGCCAGAAAGATCATACTTTGTGAAAGGGGGATTAGCTCGTGGCGCGGTCAGCCACGTCGGTCATCTGTTCGCGAGCGGCCTCCACGTCGGAGTAGAGTTCCAGTGCGTGCTTGATGAGGCGGCGATCCTCCTCGTTCTCGCGCCAGAACGCGATGACGTCACGACGTTCGCGAATCTCGTCACTTGCGAGGTCACCGTCGGCGAGCGACTGTTCGAGGTCCTCCCACGTCTCGACGTCGTAGGTTTCCTGCCACTCCTCGATCTCCTCGGTGATTGCGACCAACTCGCTCCGTAACTCCTCGCGTGTGTTCTCCTCGATGAGCGTGCGGATTTCCTCGAAGAGCAGTCGCGTGTAGTCCGGCTGATAGCGCGTGCTCTCGCCGGCCTCAACGCGTCGCAGCTGCCCCTGTTCGACAAGCGCTTGGAGTTCCTCGTTGGTCGTGCTCCAGGCGGCGTCGGCCTGTTCGCTGATCCAGTTGACCGACCGTGGTTCGCAAAGCGTCTCGGCGACCGCCCGAATACGGTCGCGGGCGCTCATCGACTCGGTCCACGACTGGACGCCATCTCGCGAGGAGTCGGACATATTGGCACCTCTGGTAACAGCGTTCGCGCTGTACTCTCATATATGTTTGTACTATCTCGCATAATCACGAGCTGTTGCAAGCGAGGTCGTCTGGACGTGCAAAAGTGAAGCCGCACGGAGATACGTAGTTGCCTGGTTCACGAATCCCCCAAAGGCTTTAGAACATAGTTTGCGTACTATGGACTATGTCGAATGTACCATCTTCCATCCAACCACCGGATGCGGGACACACAGCCCACCGGTTTTTCGTCATTCAGGAGCTGCTGGGGACGCCTGATCTCGCACGGTTCTACACGGATTTGTTGATCAACTCCCCAACAACGGTCACGGCAGCCCGTGATCGCCAGGGCTTCTCCAAGAGTACTGCCTACAAATACGCGAATACACTCGCCGAGTTAGGTGTCGCCAAAGAATTAGACGAGTACGAAGCTGGTTCTGCACTCTGGCGTGCAGACCCCGTGAGTGGGGACTGGACAGACGAGATGACTCTCGAACTCGGTCCCGCCATCATCGCAGTTTACGGGGCGATTAGCGTCGACGACGATCTCGAACTCTTCGTTGATCGCCACGGGAAAGCCGCACTCGCACCAGCAGTCGTGGCCACACTCACTTACTTGCAGGGGGAAACGACGCGTCGTGGCGTCGCCGACAAGCTCGGTGTGCCTGCTGTAGAGGCCCTCGCAGTCACGCAGGCTATCGAGCGAATCATCGCCGTGGTGAAAGACCACGACCCGACGCTCGACGACATCGCGTTTGAGGTGGACGTTCACGAACGCGCAATTGAGCAGGGGGCGTATCACCGGGCAGATGAGTGATGAGGTGAATTACCATCGACGAACCGCTTGGCATTCGCGATCGAGAGGGCTGCGTTTGCGAACGCGAGGTTGCGCCGAAGCGTCTGCCATGCTTGAATCGTCTCCGGATCCATAGCCGACTGTTCCGCGGCTATGTCTCCGAGTGTCTGGTTCGTCTGCTCGATGGCTAATTCTTCGGGCGAATCAACGCCGTATTCAGAGCGATACTCGTTGAGCTGGTCACGCATCTCGCCAATACGCGTGACGAGTTCATCCGTCGAGACGTGCTCGAGGATATCTGCCGCCTGCTCAACGACGAGCGATTCGGAGGACCGGCGTTGACATCCTCCCCGCGCTGAAGCGCGAGGATTCCTTCGTGGGGCGTCGGGCTGTTCCCAAGCCCCCGAAGGCAACTTCCTCTCCCGCTGGAGAGTACCGGGTTCGTGCGCTACACGTCGGCCCTCGAAATGAGGGTATGGCGTATTCGGCGTCCGAGGTGGACGCGGTATCCGCTTGTGTCGTGCCCGATACCGCCTGACTCGAGGCGTCCGAATACCGGGCAACCACCCACCTTTGAACAGTGGGTGGACACGGGTCGTGCCATCGACCGTACTCCGCCGACGATGGCGGAGTGCAACCGCGAACGGGGCGTGTTTTGGTGTGCTGTCGCCCCCTCGTTTGCGCGGTCGTTGCCGGCCGTCTCCAGTGACGGGTAGGGGTAGTGTGAGGACGGCGAACGAATCTCAACCACGTACTCCCCACAGGGGTTGCCGGTGGTGGGCGTGAAACCGTCCGTATCAGCGGGAAGCGACCCCGAGTCTTCCGATTGAAAGTTTACGCGAGTTGTCTTCCCACATGATACAACGCCGGGCTGCTTGATAATGTCGGTTGTGGAGGGTTTGTCGGATTCATCCCCGCGCTGAAGCACGGGGCTTTCTCCTCGATCTCCCGGAACGTGGGAATATAGTAGTTCGACAGAGGACTATATTACCTATTTGGCCATTCCCTGTCGCCAGCCCGCTTCGGTTCGGGCTCTCCCACCTACGCCCTAACTGGACTAGGAGGTAGATTCAATTTGGGTATTCTAAAATACCCTACTTTGAACTACCTTATTCGGCACTATTATAGTGGTAGCACAAGGTTGTGAGTCTATGGATGAGTTCGTCGACCGGGATGCTGATATTGCGGCCCTCCAAGAGCGGTACGACACCGATGAGCCCTCGCTAATCACCGTCTGGGGCCGCCGGCGCGTCGGGAAGACGGAACTGGTCGAACACTCCATTCGCAACCGGGACGACGTCGTCTACTACCAAGCCACGGAGACCACAAAGCAGGTGCAGCTCGACGATTTCGTGGCAGAGGCCGCAGGAACTTTTCCAGGCATCGAACGCATCCGCCGCGAGTGGGAAGACGTCCTCGGCTATCTCTTCGAGCAGGACGCGCTGCTCGTCCTTGACGAGTTTCCGTTCCTTATCGAGAGCGACGAGAGCCTCCCGTCGGTTATCCAGCGACTGTGGGATCATGAGGTAGACGGGACAAGTGCCACGTTGGTGCTTGTTGGATCGTCAATCAGTATGATGAAAGAGAAAGTGATGAGTGGCGGGAGCCGCTTCACGGCAGATTCGATATGCGTCTCCAGCTGGAGGAACTGCCGTTCGGCGCTGCCACGGAGTTCTTCCCCGACTACGACCCCGAAGAGACGATACTGGCGTGGGCCGTCTTCGGCGGGACGCCACACTACCTGCAGGCCGTCAACGACGACCGTCCACTGCGAGAGAATATCCGGGATACTGTCCTCTCGAAGCGGGGGTTTCTCCACGATGAACCTGAGTACGTCCTGCGAACCGAGCTGGAGAATCCGAATCGTTATTTCTCGATTCTGAAGACGATTGCCGCCGGGAATGAAACCTCAAATGAGATCGCGCAGGCGGCTGGTATTGACTCCGACCAGATCAGCCACTACCTGAAGAACCTCCAAGACCTGGAAATTGTCGACCGGGAGGTGCCGGTGACCGAAAACCCCGCACGGTCTCGGCGGGGACAGTACGTATTGAAGGACGCACTGTTCCGGTTCTGGTTTCGATTCGTCTACGGGCAGGGCGAGAAGTACGACCGAGCAGGCACCGACGCCTACGAGGAACTGATTGAACCGCATCTCGCAGATGCAGTCAGTCCGAAGTTCGAAGAACTGTGCCGAACCGCCGTGTACAACCTCTACGACGCGTACACGTTCGATCGAGTTGGCCGTTGGTGGTATCAAGAGCAGGAAGTCGACGTGATTGGACTGACGACCGAGAATACGATGGTCGCCGGCGAGTGCAAGTTCACTAGTCAGCCGATGGGATACGACGTGCTGAACACCCTTGAGAATGATGTCGAAGACATCCGTTGGACGCCGCAGGGCACGGACGACGTCTCCCACGAGTTCTGCTTGTTCTCACGGAGCGGGTTCAACCACAGCCTCATCGAGGCCGCAGAAGAGCGCGATGACCTCCGCCTATTCTCGATCGAAGACCTCGTCACAGTGTTCTGACAACCAGTCGAATGTCTGGCCGTCCCTGACATCCTGAGCGAATTTTCGATCGTATCGCTACCGTTGTAGTCCGGACTTGGCTAGCTCTCGCTCAGTATTGGCCCCCCAAGGGGGTCGAGGGGGTTCGAGAGGAGGATGGCCGACAGCCGCCCGCCTCCCGAATCACCCACCACGGAGTGACCTACCGATGACATACTACCACGACGGACAGCACCGCCTCTCGAACAGCGACGTCGAACAGGACGACCGTTTCGACGAACTCCGGCTACGCGGCCTCTACGAGAGCCCCCACCTCGAGAGCGACTGTCTCGGCGTCCGCCTCGAGAACGCAGGCGAACTCATGATGGCCGCCCGGACCCAGCCCGAATACGACGAGTTCGGCCTCGAAATCGAAGGCACCGGCGGACAGGAACTCGACGCCTACTGGGTGGGTGCAAGCCTCCGCACCACGCAAGCCCGCGACATCGACCCGATGGACCTCACCGACGAGGACCTCACTGGACTCCCACTCGAAGCTCAAGAGCGCCTCCACGGACTTCGCGAAGAGCGGAAACGCCAGCGAGAGAAAGCCCTCGCCGCCCACGTCGCGGGCATCGACCGCGAAACACGGCGCCGGGAGGAACTCCTCAGTGAGTACCGCGAGCGCCGGGCTGACTACAACGACCGCGTCATCGGCGACAACATCCACTCCTACGACCCGTTCGAGCAGCTCGACGAGGAAACCACCCAGCGCGTGTACGACGCTGCCGACCGAATCACCGACCGCCTCGTCACGCCCCCGAACAAGCCCATCCTCGAACACCGCCTCGCCAGCAAGGTCGCCCGAGGACAAGACCTCTTCACCGCCCAATCGAACGTCCTCGACGAACTCTACCAGGAAGCGGGCGTCATCCAGCCCATCTCTTCGGTGCCGATCCATCCCCTCGAAGTACAACGTCGAAGCCGACATCCAGGGGACCGTCACGCGACTCTGGCAACCCAAATCCCGCGCCCAACAGCAGGTCGGCCTCATCGAAGACGACACCGGGGCCATCAAATTCACCGTCTGGACGAAATCAAATCAGGGAACCATCCTCCACGAAGGCGACCTCGTGCGCGTTGTCGCCGGGAAAGTCGGGAAATACCAGGGCCAAGCGACGCTCGCCGCCGACTCCGAGACTCGCATCACGGTCATCGAGGCCGGCGACGGGCCAGCGCCACGCGGCGACATCCCGAACGTCGACTGGGCGAAATACGCCAAACGAAATCGTGCGCGCGGCATCGAACAGCCCTTCCAGCGGCACGGCGGCCGCTCGATACCCGCGCTCGGCACACCCGGTGTGCAGGAAGTCTCTCGTCCCGTCCACACGCCGGTCGACCGCCTCGACGCCGAAGAGAGCGGGCAGATGGACGCCCACGAATGGCTCAAAGCCACCGAGATATTCGACGAAGACGGCGACATCCCACTCCCGACCTGGTGGCGCGAACAAGCCACCGTCGTCTCCGTCCTCGTCGACGCCGACGCCGACCGAGACGCGATTCACGCCACCGTCCACGACGTCATCGCCACCTCACGGCCCGACTCGACGCCCGGCCCAGACCATCCCGTCCCACAGGGCAAGCGCCGTCTCTGGGCGCTCGTGCGCAACCTCGACCACTTCGGAACCGCACTCGAGGACGAGGACTCGGGCGCTCCCGACGAACCCATAGCAGCCACCGAAGACGCCAGCATGAACGCGCTCACCGGTGTCGCGACTCCTGACACCTCCGAGACGACGGCGACGACAGAGCCCAGCCTCGGCCTTCCCACGACCACCTGCCGGTGTCCCAAGTGCTCCCACGACCGGGCGCACTACCGACTCGTCCAACTCCGCTCCATCGACGAGCCACCGACCAGACTCCTCTCGTGTGCCAGTTGCGGCCAGCGCTGGCGCGACGACAGCTAACCTCACACTCATGTGCTCACATACCAACTCCAATCCCGATAGCAGCGACACCGATACCGATACCGACGCCACTCTCACCGACGAGGAGCTGTTCGACCTCGATATCGTCGACGGCGAAGATCCCTCGCGAGCGGTCAACCCCGACGACCGATACCGGTCTGACCCACCGGGGCCAGGCCCAACCGTCGGGACGCGCTTCGCCACGCTCCAAGACGGGTCGTTCGCCATCATCGAGCGTGCCGCCCTCGGCGGATGGATCAGCGCCGACGAAACCATCAGCCTCGAAGACGCTCGCTGACCGAACAGGCCAGGACTCGCAGACCGTCGCGATCAGCAATCCTTCCCAGAGTTTTTGCTCCCCAAGGGGGGTGAGGGGAATCGGAGGAGAGACGAGAAATACCGTGTCTCTCACGGCTCTCGTGTGCCTCGTTCCGACGCTTCTCGGCCCGTCTCACTCGTGGAGAAACTCCCCCAGAAGACACCTCAAACAGCCATCGAACCAGAACCAAACTCGAACCAATGTCCACCAACGCAACACCCGCAGATTCTGCGGTCAACGCCTCCAGCGACGACCTCGCGACGGCCGCGACCACCCTCATCGAACAGTTCCCCGACGACGCCGGCGATGAAGCCCTCCCGAGTGTCGACGATATCGTCACCCGGCTCGACCAGATGGTCAACGGCTACAACGTGCCGCTCGAGGAGGCTACTCGCGCCACGCGCAACCACTACCTCGACGTGCTCGGCATCGAATACGACGACCTCGCACTCCCCTCGCAGAGTGCCGGCGACACGACGCTCGACGAAATCAACACCGACGGCCAGTGGGTCAGCGTCACCGTCAAGGTCGTCGACCTATGGGAGCCGACCAGCGACAGCATCGCCCAGGTCGGGCTCATCGGCGACGAGAGCGGCCGACTCAAGTTTACCAAGTGGGCCAAAGCCGACCTTCCCGAACTCGACGCGGACGGCGTGTACCGACTCGAAAACGTCGTCACCAGCGAGTACGAAGGCCGTTACTCCATCAACCTCAACTCCCGGTCGGTCATCGAACCCGTCGATGATGATATCGAAATCGGCGACAACGCCGAGGAGTTGACCATCGAGGCCCCGATGGTCGCGATCCAGTCCGGAAGCGGGCTCATCAAGCGCTGTCCCCACGACGGCTGTACGCGCGTCCTCCAGGACGGCCGGTGTGCCGAACACGGAAAGGTCAAAGGCGAGTTCGACCTCCGCATCAAGGCCGTCTTCGACGACGGCGTGCGCGTCCAGCACGCCATCTTCGACAAGCAGGAGACCGAAGCCCTCGCCGACATCACAATCGAGGAGGCCAAACAGCAAGCGATGGACGCTCTCGATACGAGCGTCGTCGCGAACGACCTCACCGACGCCCTCGTCGGTCGCTACTACCGAGTCAGCGGCCGCGTCATCGGGAAATATCTCCTCGTCGATGAGGCCGACCCACTCGCGTAGGCCCACGCCCCGCCCACTACCCTCTCCAATTC
>NZ_JPES01000107.1:0-19195 GCF_000730175.1 Haloferax sp. ATB1
GCCCCGCGGTAGTACCGCCGAAGACCTCGCGGATTCGATAGACATCTCGTCGCCGACGCTCCACCAGCATCTCCGAACCGCACAGCAGAAACTCATGACTGCGTTCTTCGACGACGACAGCGACGAACACACTTCGACCCTAAACCCTTAGGCGTGCGAGCGGTTGGCACACGAACGTTCATTATTGACTGAAATATTATCAATACATTTCGACAGTAGTTCATTTCGTCTGTATTCCTTTCTTGGGCCTATCGCACCGAGTTTCGACTGCTATTCATAATCATGATGTTAGCTTTCGATAATTAGTTATCCTACTTATGCCCCTTGTGGAGACTCGTTAACACGACATATGGCACAGGGTGACACCGAACTGGAGGCACGGCTGGAAGAACAAGACGAGTTCGAACCCTCCGAGGAGTTCGTCGCACAAGCGAACGTCTCGGACGCCGGCATCTACGACGAGTTCGAGGAGAATTGGCCCGAGTGCTGGGAGCGGGCCGCCGAGATGCTCGATTGGGACGAAGAGTACGACGAGGTGTTGGACGACTCGAACCCTCCGTTCTACGAGTGGTTCACCGGCGGCGAACTGAACGCCTGTCACAACTGCGTCGACCGGCACGTCGAAAACGGGGACAAGAACCGCGTCGCCATCAAGTGGGAGGGCGAACACGGCGAGACGCGAACGTACACCTATCAGGACCTCTACCGCGAGGTCAACGAGTTCGCGGCGGCGCTGCGCGACCTCGGCGTCGAGGAAGACGACGTGGTCACGCTCTACATGCCGATGGTTCCGGAACTCCCCATCGCCATGCTGGCCTGCGCCCGCATCGGCGCGCCACACAACGTCGTCTTCGCCGGTTTCTCCGCCGAGGCGCTGGCGACGCGGATGAACGCCGCGGACTCCCGGTTCCTCGTCACCTGCGACGGCTACTACCGCCGCGGCGACCCGCTCGACCACCTCGACAAGGCCAACGAGGGCCTCGACGGCGTCGACCACGGCGTCGATGCCACGGTCGTCGTCGACCGCCTCGACGACGACGGCTTCGGCCACGACCTGAAAGGCAACCAGCACGACTGGGACGACCTCCTCGATGAGCACGCGGGCGAGCGTATCGACCCCGTCGAACGCGACGCCGAAGACATGCTGTTCCTGATGTACACCTCGGGGACCACCGGCCAGCCGAAGGGCGTCAAGCACACCACCGGCGGCTACCTCGCGTACGCCGCGTGGACGTCTCACGCCGTCCTCGACATCGAGAAGGAAGACACCTACTGGTGTTCGGCCGACATCGGCTGGATTACGGGCCACTCCTACATCGTCTACGGCCCGCTGGCGCTCGGGACGACGACGGTAATGTACGAGGGGACGCCCGACTTCCCGAACCGCGACCGCCTGTGGGACATCATCGAGAAGTACGCGGTCGACATCTTCTACACCGCACCGACGGCGATTCGCGCGTTCATGAAGTGGGGTAGCCGATTCCCCGAACAGCACGACCTGTCGAGCCTCCGCCTGCTCGGCACCGTGGGCGAGCCAATCAACCCGCGCGCGTGGAAGTGGTACTACAAGCACATCGGCAACGAGGAGTGTCCGGTCGTGGACACCTGGTGGCAGACCGAGACCGGCGGCATGATGATAACGACCTTACCGGGAATCAAGAAGATGAAACCCGGATCCGCCGGGCCGCCGCTGCCGGGTATCGACGCCCAAATCGTCGACACGAGTGGGAAACAGGTCGACGCCGGACGGGCGGGGTATCTCACGGTGAACAGGCCGTGGCCGGGGATGCTCCGGACGCTCTATAAGAACGACGAGCGCTTCATCCAGGAGTACTGGCAAGAGTACTCCGACGTGGACAGTAACGACCCCGACGACTGGGTCTACTTCCCCGAGGACGGCGCGAAAATCGACGGCGACGACTACATCACCATCCTCGGACGGGTGGACGACGTTATCAACGTCTCGGGTCACCGCCTCGGGACGATGGAAATCGAGTCGGCCATCGTCGGCGTCGAAGGCGTCGCCGAGGCGGCGGTCGTCGGCGGCAACCACGAGGTGAAAGGCGAGGCCGTCTACGCCTACGTCATCACCGAGGAGGGACAGGACGAAGACGACGAGATGCGACAGCGCATCATCGAGGGCGTCGAGGACGCCATCGGTCCCATCGCCCGCCCCGAGATGGTCGTGTTCACGCCGGAACTGCCGAAGACGCGGTCCGGCAAGATTATGCGCCGCCTCCTCGAGGAGATCGCGAACGGCGAGGAACTCGGCGACACGACGACGCTCCGGAACCCCGAAATCGTCGAGTCGATTCAGCGACAGGTCGAAGGCGAGTAACCACCGGTTTCACCACCGTCGGCTCCGTCCTATCGCGGCTTTTCTTCGACCCACGCCGACAGCGACGGCTCGTCGCGGAAGTACAGCCGTTCCCGGACGCCGTCTCGTTCGACCACGGCGAGGAGGTGTTTCTCGGAGAGTCGAATCTCCTCGCCGCTGTAGGTACAGGGTTCGATTCGTTCGTCGCCCGGTCGCCACAACCGGTGGGGGACGACGCGAACGATGGTCTCGTCTCGGCCCGTCGGCGAGCGCCCGGTGTAGTCTGAAAGCGCCATACGCGCGCTACGGACTCCACGAATAAGGTATTTTCCTGCATAGTTTGTGTAGTAATATAGTCTCTCGCGGCCCGAGTCGTGGGATATTGTCTCTCTGTGCGTGAATTGTTCTCAAGGGTTCGCGCCGCGGTACCAGCCCGCACATTTATTTCGAACGTTAGTGAAGGATAGCGCGTATGAAGAAACCACTCCTGGTGACGGAGTTCCTCGACCGCGCGCGGCGGTACTACGGGGACGAGGAGGCGGTTGTGGCGACGACGGGCGAGCGCTTCACCTACGACGAACTCGGCGAGCGCGCCGACGGCTTCTCGGCGGCGCTCCAGTCCCGCGGCGTCGAGAAGGGCGACCGGGTCGCGGTGCTCGACCCGAACACGCACTACCACCTCGAAGCCGCCTACGGGTCGATGCAGCTCGGAGCCGTCCACATGCCGCTGAACTACCGGCTCGTCCCGGCCGACTTCGAGTACATGCTGAACGACGCGGACGTGACGGCCGTCTACGCCGACTACGCCTTCGCCGAGAAGATAGACGAGGTCCGCGACGAGATTCCCGCCGGAGATTTTCGTCGACGAACGACCCCGAGAAGGCCGCGGAATCGACCGACGGCGAGTGGCTCGACTTCGACGAACTGGTCGCGGAGTCGACCGACTACGAGCGCCCCGAGATGGACGAAGACGACATCATCACGATCAACTACACGTCGGGGACGACCGGCGACCCGAAGGGCGTCTGCCGCACTCACCGCGCCGAGACGATTCACGCCTATCTCATCTCGATGCACCAGGACATCGCGGACGACGACGTGTACCTCTGGACGCTCCCGATGTTCCACGTCAACGGCTGGGGCCACATCTACGCGATTACCGGCCACGGCGCGAAGCACGTCTGCACCCGCGGGGTGGAGGCGAAGGCCGTGTTGGACGCCATCCGCGACGAGGACGTGTCGTATCTCTGCGCCGCGCCGACGGTGCTGAACATCCTGATGAAACACTACCGCGAGGAGGGCGGCGTCGAGACGACCGGCGCGAGCCCCGTCCGGGCGGCGACCGCCGGCGCGGCCCCGCCGGAGGCGACGATTCGGACTGTCGAAGATAAGTTCGGCTGGCGACTCATGCACGTCTACGGGGCCACCGAGACCGGCCCGCTCATCACGACCTCGGAGGCCGGGCGCTACCTGACAGACGGCGACGACCGCTTCGGCGTGAAGAAGAAACAGGGCATCGGCTACCTCGGCACCGACGTTCGCGTCGTCGACGAGGACGGCAACGACGTGCCGAGAGACGACCAAACCATCGGCGAAATCGTCGTCGCGGGCAACCAGGTGATGGAGAAGTACTGGAACAAACCCGAGGAGACGGAAGAGGCCTTCTCGGCCCGGCTGGAGGGGTACTACCACATGGGCGACCTCGCAGTCGTCGACGAGAACGGCTTTATCAGCATTCAGGACCGCAAGAAAGACATAATCATCTCCGGCGGCGAGAACATCTCCAGCATCGAACTGGAGGACACGCTGTTCGACCACGACGAGGTCGCCGACGTGGCGGTCATCCCCGTCCCGTCCGACGAATGGGGCGAGTCGCCGAAGGCGTTCGTCGTGCCGACGAGCGGCGACCCCGACGCGCCGGGGGTCACCGCCGAGGCGCTCATCGAGTTCTGTCGGGAGCGCATCGCGACGTACAAAGTGCCGAAGGAAATCGAGTTCGTCGCTGAACTCCCAAAGACGGCGACCGGGAAGATTCAGAAGTACGAACTGCGCGAGCGGGAGTGGGAAGACGAAGGGCGGATGGTCGGGGAAGGATAGGAACGACCGCGTTAAGCCCACATTTCTGCGGGTAGCGGGGTCTTAACCGCGGCCGAGGGGTCTGGTTTTCGTTCGAGGGCCGAGCGCGGTTCAGCGGTCGTCGCAGCCGCAGTCGAGGCCGAGCGAGGCCGGGTTGTTGTTGAACGCGTCGAGGGTGTCTTTGAGCTTCTCGCCGTCCATGTCGGCGGCGTACCAGCTCGTCTGCTTTCTACCGTTCTGCCCGCTCTGCCATGACGAGGTGTGTCTGAGCCACGTTCCGGCCATATTCTTGACTTGCTCGATGGTGTAGCCCTCGTAGTAGCCGTACTTGATTTCCGCGCTGGTGCACCCCGATTGGAGCGTCCGAAGATTGAGGACAGTAGCGATGTAGTGCTTCAGCATTATCTTCGCCTTGTCTCCCTTCGGCGGGTCGAGTAGAATCCCCTGCCAGTAGCTGTTCGATTCCTCTTCACCCGCGATTGTCAGGTCTTTGTCGGGCCACGTTTCTGGGTGGTTCGCCCAGTAGCCGGGCGTCTTGGGACAATCGATAGTCGCGGCCACGGAGCCGGAAACTGCGGGGATGCCGATACCGATGCCGAGCGCCGACATCGCGCCGAGTCGGAGCACGGAGCGTCTTGTCGGTTTGAATCCACCGTTCGTGTCGTCTGTCATGATGGCTGCCACGTGTGTGGCTGATGCGTTATTTGCGCTTTATCGGGTTAGTTATAAATCGAACATTCACGAAGGTCGGGAGCTTAACGGTCGCTGTCGTCCCGCGAGAATCGCGTTGAAACGGTGGAATCCGCGCATATATATCTAGTATTCTGATAGTTGTGAATCGATAGTCGACCCGTCCACGCGGCCGGCGACGCTGCGGACTCGCGGGCACAGCGCCCTCTCTGAAGCGAGTTCGTCGGCTCTGTTCACTGCCTTCGACGACCGGCCGAGGCGGACGAACGTGGCGAGCAAGTCCACCACCGGCGCGTATTTTACGTCCGTAACGCGTGTGGTACAACAGACCGCTCAGTCGTAGGCGTCTCTAGCCGGCAAACTCCTTATACTGTGTTGCAGACTGGCCGAATTTATCATTATTGTTAATACCAGTAATAGGGAATCAATACATAACTATTATTAACGATGTATCCGCCGATGTGTCTATGGCACGGGATAACAAGTCTCTAAATCGACGAGACGTGCTGAAGGCGACTGGTGCTGTTGGGACCGCTGGCTTGGCAGGGCTGGCGGGGTGCACCGGCGGCGGTGATGACAGCGGCGGTGGAGGTGGTGGCGGCGGAGACGACGAGTATCCGGCACTGGGCAACTTGCCCATCGAGGGCGACACGGCCACGTTCGGGTTCAACGTCCCGCAGTCGGGACCGTACGCCTCGGAAGGTGAAGACGAACTTCGGGCCTATCAGCTCGCGGTGAAGCACCTCAACGAGGGCGGCGGCTGGGTCGACTCGCAGTTCGACGACCTCTCCGGTGACGGCGTCCTCGGCTACACCATCGACCACGTGGACGGGGACACGGCCACGGACGCCGACCAGGCGCGGCAGTCCGCCTCGGGGATGATTCAGCGTGACGACGCCATCATGATTTCCGGCGGGTCGTCCTCGGCGGTCGCCATCGCGGTGCAGGGGCTGTGTCAAAACGAGAAGGTCATGTTCATGTGCTGTCTGACGCACTCGAACGACACCACCGGAAAGGACTGCGTCCGCTACTCCTTCCGAGAGATGTTCAACGCCTACATGACGGGACAGGCGCTCGCACCGGTCGTCCGCGACGCCTACGGCGAAGACCTGCAGTTCTACCAGCTCTACGCCGACTACAGTTGGGGGCAGACCCAGCAGGCGTCGATGGAGCAGTTCATGACGGACGTCGCCGGGTGGGAGCAGATCGAGTCGGTCGCGACACCGCTCGGCACGTCCGACTACTCGACGTACCTCTCGGAGGCACAGAGCTCCGGTGCGGACGTGCTCATCTTGAACCACTACGGCCTCGACGGCGCGAACTCCATGCAGCAGGCCATCGACGCCGGCATCGACGAGGACATGGAAATCCTCGTTCCGCTGTACAACCGCCCGATGGCAGAGGCGGCGGGCGGTGCGATAGAGGGCATCTACGGTACCGTTGCGTGGGACTCGCAGATAGACAACACCCCGTCCCAGGAGTTCACGCAGGCGTTCCGAGACGAGTACGACCGGACGCCATCGGGGCCCGCTCAACTGGCGTACGCACAGACGCTCCAGTACGCGGCCGCCGTCGAGCGCGCGGGAACGTTCTACCCGCCGGAGGTCATCAGACAGCTCGAAGACTACGAGTACGACAACATCGGGATGGGCGCGGAGACGATGCGCGGCTGTGACCACCAGGCGCAGCGAGACGTGCCGGTCGTCCAGGGCCTTCCCGCCTCCGAGCAGAGCGAGGGGACGTACTTCAACATCGTCAACATCACCAGCCGCGACGACCTCGGCTACGCGTGCGACGCCGGGCCGGCGGCCGAGTGTGAACTCGGATCCTACGAGTAGACACTCACCCCACCGTTATCTTAATGAAAGTTAATCGCAGACAACCACGCACACGTAAATGAGTAAGTTTAGCACACCCATGGTAGTTCGCGCTTCGAACATCCGAGGCGGAGGTGGGGGGCGATGAGCCTTCTGTCGGACGTGCTCGTCATCCTGCTCAACGGGCTGCAGCAGGGGGCTATCTACGTCCTCTTGGCGGTCGGTCTCTCCATCATCCTCGGCACGCTCAAGTTCGTCAACTTCGCGCACGGCGCGCTGTATCTCGTCGGCACGTACGCGGGACTGTTCGTCGCGCTGAACGTCCCACTTTCGAACGGGAAGCTCGCCGAGTGGGGCTTTTCGAGTTTCGGGCTCGACATCGGCTTCTTCGCCGCCCTGATTTTCGTCCCGCTTTTCGTCTTCGGGGTCGGCCTGTTGATGGAGCGGTACCTCGCGCGGGCGTTCTACGACCGCCCCGACACCGACCAGATTCTCGTCACGTTCGGCCTCGCAATCGTCGTTCAGGAGCTGTTCCGCGTCCTATTCGGCAGCAACAGTCTGCCGTTCGAACAGCCCGAGCGAATCCTCTCGTTCGGCTCGTTCGCCGGCCTGCCCGTCTCCGGCCCCATTGCCCTGCCCATCGTCGGCAACTTCCCGCAGTGGCGGCTCTGGGTCATCGGCATCACGGCCGTCCTCGTGACGCTCGTGTACCTGCTCGTCGAGTACACCGACTTCGGTCTCGTCGTTCGCGCCGGGACCCGCGACGCCGAGATGGTCCGACTCCTCGGCATCAAAATCACCCGTCCGTACATCGTCGTCTTCGGCATCGGTGCGGCGCTCGCCGGGGTGGCGGGCGTCGTCGGCGGCCCGCTGAACGTCGTTAACCCGACCATCGGGACGAACATCCTCGTCCCGGCGTTCCTGACGGTCGTCATCGGCGGGGTCGGAAGCATCGCCGGCGCGGTCCTCGGCGGCATCGTCTTCGGCCTCACGACCGCCGCGCTCGTCTCCTTCGCACCCGCGTGGTCGCAGGTCGGCCTGTACGCCATCGCGGCCATCGTCCTCCTGACGCGGCCGCAGGGTCTCCTCGGTGACGAAGAGGTGACGCCATGAGCGAGAAGGACGCCAACCCGAGCGCGAAGGACGCGCTCGTCGGCGGCACCCTCTTCGGTCGCTGGGAGAAACTCCGCGGCCGCGAGGGGACGGTCGTCGGTATCACGGCCATTCTCGTCGCGGTGTTCCCGTACCTCTTCGCCCGCGCACCCGTCGTCTCGGGGTTCCTGCAGGGCTACCAGAGCCTCGCGACGCTCATCCTCATCTGGGGCATCTTCGCCATCGGCTTCGACCTGCTGCTCGGCTACACCGGACTGCTCTCGTTCGGCCACGCGGCCTTCTGGGGCGGTGCGGCGTACGCCGCGGGTATCGTCGCCAAGAACGTCAGCGGCGACCCCATCGTGATGGTCGTCTCGGGGACGCTGTTCGCCGTGCTCCTCGCATGGGTGCTCGGCTTCCTGTCGCTCCGTCGCGGCGGCATCTACTTCTCCATCCTCACGCTGGCGTTCGCACAGATGTTCTACTACATGGCCGCGTCGCCGCTGGCGTTCCTGACCAACGGCGAAAACGGGCTGACCGGCGTCGAGGTCGGCAGTTTCCTCGGCGTCATCCATCTCGAAGCCGACATCCCGTCCGTCGGTGGGATGCTCCTCGGAACGTGGCTCTACGCCTTCGTCGGCGTCTTCTTCGTCGGCGCGGTCGCGGTCGCCTACCGCATCCTCAACTCCCCGTACGGGATGGTGTTCCGCGCAATCCGCGAGAACGAACAGCGCGCTGAGTTCGTCGGACTCAACGTCTGGCGGTACAAGCTCATGGCGTTCATCATCTCGGGCGGGTTCGCGGGCGTCGCCGGGAGCCTCTTTACCATCCACGGGGCGTACGTCCCCCTCCAATCGCTGTTCTGGACGGAGTCCGGCGACATCGTCGTCATGACCGTTCTCGGCGGCGCGGGCTCGATGTTCGGGCCGGTCCTCGGCGTGGGGCTCTACCTCTACATCGAGAACATCGTCAGCACCATCCAGGCGCTGACGATTCCCTTCACGGGCATCGTGCTCGTCCGAGACTTCGGGTTCTACTGGCACCTGCTCTTGGGCGTCGTCTTCGTCGTGGTCGTCTGGGTCGTCCCGGACGGCCTGTGGGGCATCCTGAACCGGCTCCGCGAACTCACGGTCGACCTCGGTTCGAAGGCGGCGAAGCGACTTCGTGCGCGCTCCGAGAACGGAGGTGGCGGCCAATGACGCTCCTCGAAACGGAGAACCTCGTCAAAGAGTTCGGCGGCCTCGTCGCGACCGACGACGTGAACCTCACCGTCGAGGAGGACGAACGCGTCTCCATCATCGGCCCGAACGGCGCGGGGAAATCGACGCTCATCAACCTCATCACGCGACGACTCGACCCGACCAGCGGCGACATCCGGTTCAAAGGCGAGTCCATCGTCGGCCTCGAACCGCATCAGGTGGTCCAACGCGGCGTCTCGAAGTCGTTCCAGACCGCCTCCATCTTCCCCGACCTCACCGTTAGGGAAAACGCCGAAATAGCGGCGCTCGCGGCCGAGCGCGGCGCGTTCGGCTTCGAGTTCCTGAAACACCGCGACAGCCTCACGGACGTACACGACGTCGCCCGCGACACGCTCGACTCGGTCGGGCTGTTGGACCGCGCGGACACTATCGCGACCGACCTTCCCTACGGCGACAAGCGTCGCCTCGAAATCGGTATCGCACTCGCGAGCGAACCCGACCTGCTCCTCATGGACGAACCGACCGCCGGCATGTCTCCCGAGGAGACGAAGTCGACGGTCGACCTCATCGAGCGGGTCAAACGCGACCACGGGCTCACGTTCGTCCTCGTCGAACACGATATGGAAATCGTCTTCAGCATCTCAGACCGCATCGTCGTCCTCAGCCGCGGCGGCATCATCGCCGAGGGGACCCCGGACGAGATTCGGGGCAACGAAGCCGTCCAAGAGGCCTACCTCGGAGGTGTCGAGCTATGAGCCTCCTCGAAATCGACGGTATCGACGCCTACTACGGCGAGAGCCACATCATTCGTAACCTCTCGATGAGCGTCGAGGAGGGTGAGATATGCGCGCTCCTCGGCCGCAACGGCGCGGGTAAGACCACCACGCTCCGGTGTATCGCCGGCGCGACGCCGCCCGACGTTCGGAAGGGACACATTCGGTTCAAGGACGGCGACATCACGGGCGTCCCCGCCGAAGACGTCTCGGTCCGGGGCATCTCGCTGGTGCCCGAGGAGCGACGCATCTTCCCGAACCTCTCGGTCGCCGAGAACCTCCACCTCGCGGAGGTCGTCAACAACAAGTCCAACACCTTCGGTCGGTCGCTGTCGTTCGGTCACAAGGGCATGTCGACCGAGGAGGTCTACGAGCAGTTCCCCCGACTGGACGAGCGGAAGGACCAGCGGGCGGGGACGCTCTCCGGAGGCGAACAGCAGATGCTCGCCATCGCGCGCGCCCTGAAGCAGAACACGGACCTGCTGCTCCTCGACGAGCCGTACGAGGGGCTCGCGCCGAAGATTATCGAGGACGTGGAGGACGCAGTCGAGCGCATCAGCGAGGCGGGTACGACCATCCTCCTCGTCGAGCAGAACGCCGCGGCGGCCATCAAACTCGCCGACCGCGCGTACGTCATCGACCAGGGAAGCATCGTCTTCGACGGGAGCGCCGAGGAACTCCGCGAGGACGACGAGACCCGCGAGCGGTATCTGGGGGTCTGACGATGGCCGCGACCGACGTCAACGCCGACCCCGAGACGGCGCTCGAAACGCTCATCGCCGCCGGCGCGGTCGACGAAGCGCCCGACGGGACGCTCTCGACCACGGAAGAGTTCGAGAAGACGCTCGCCGTCTACCACGACATCTACGGCGCGGTCTCGACCGAGGAGTTCCACCAGACGGTCTCGGACCTCTTCGGCGTCGCACCCGAGAACGTCGAGGAGCGACTCGACGAGTTCGGCGTCACCAGAGCAGACGTAGTCGCCTACCTCGCGGCGAAGTCGTTCCTCGACGCGCCGGTCGAGCAGGACTCGCTGTTGGTCATGGCGGGTCTGCTCGTCGAGATGACCTCGTCGTCGCCGGTGCCGACCGCGCTCGACGAACTCGACGACGATACCTTCGAATCGTACCTCGCAGACCACCCGGACGCCGTCGTTCTCGTGTGGCGACGCTTCTGCGAGCCCTGCGACGCGATGAAGGAGGACCTCGACGCTATCCTCGAGCGAGTCCCGGATGGCGTCGCGGCCGCGGGGGTCGACGGCGAGGCGGCCGACGAGTTCTGTCGGCGATTCGATGTCGAGTCTGCGCCGACGGTCCTGTGCGTCCGTGACGGCGAACTGCGAGAACGAGCGTCCGGTCGTCAGACCCCCGACGAAGTTTCGGAGCTCTTCGACCGGGTCTACTAGTCTTTTCGCTTCGTCGTACCCGTCACCATGACGGGTCGCTCGGAGTTCAGAATCACCGTCTGCGTGACGCTCCCGAACAGCGCCTTCCCCGCCGGCGAGCGCTTCCGCCCGGCGGTGACAATGAGGTCAGCGTCCTCCTCGTCGGCGAACTCGATGATGACCTCCGCGGGGTCGCCGGACGACTCGTTGACGTCGTACTCGATACCGCGGTCTTCGAGGAACTCGCCGGCCTCCCGGACCGAGTGAATCTGCGTCGCCGACGCCCCGCTCGGGTTGTCGGTGAAACTGTGGACGAGCGTGACTTCCTTCTCGTCGGGTTCGCCGGGGAGATTCGCGACCTCTTCGACGCACGCGAGCGCGTGTTCCGCGTCGTCATCGACACCGATTACCACGTGATACATACTACCACGTCCCGGTCGCCGGCCTTAGTATTTGTGCTGAACGTTCGTGGAGATTACGCCGCGTCGTCGAGTCCGGCCGAGACGTAGACCACGAGCACGAGCGGGATGCCGAGGACGAGCGCGATAGTTAGCGCGCCGTAGGCCGCGAAGCCGAGAGGCGTCGGCGGGAACGGCACCAAAAAGAGGAACCGAGGCGCGCTGAGGCCCGAGACGAACGTACCCGTGAGGTAGCCCGCGCCCCCGGCGACGGCGACGAGGGCGGCGTACAGTCCGAGGACGAAGCGGTGACCGCCGACGTTCGAACTCACGGTCCACGTTCGGGGGCGGACGCTGTTAGGGGTTTCCGTTCGTCGCATCGGCGTCGCCCGCGTCCGCGTACCGATGCACCTTTGGCCGCACGCGCCAAGGATGAGCTATGTCGGATACCGATATCCTCGGACTCGTGCTCGGGGCCATCGCGATACTGATGTTCGCGACGGGCGTCCTCCTCGTCGTCTGAGGTCCCGCCGCTTTTCCGCGTCGCCGTATCGAGAGCAGTCGCGTTTCTCCACCGTGACCGCCGTCGCTCAGAGAGGTGGCGCTGGCGATATCGTGCTATTTCAGCGCACACGAGCGACAGCTCCGATAACACACGTGCGGGCGCGTTGGCGAAAACACGTGCGGGCTCGCGGGCGCACGGACAGTCAGCATCGCAGGGCGCGTTCGCTCTCGAAAAACAGCGTCCGAAAAATGAAACCGAAACGCCGGCGAGCGGCGTCGACTACGCGTCGTCCGCGGATTCCGCGTCCGCGTCGTCGACCGTCTGCCCGCCGTCGGTGGCGAGTTCGGTCTCGTCTTCGCCGCCGTCGGTGACGGCCGTCTCCAGTTTGCGCTCGAACCAGGTCCACTCGGCCGTGACGAGGTCGTCGTCGGCGAGGTCCCACGGGTCGCCGTCCTGGACTTCGCGGCCTTCGAGCCACGACTGGACGAAGTTCCAGACGAAGATAATCTGGCCGACGAGCAGGATGAGGGCGCCGACCGTGGCGACCTGGTGGAGCGTTGCGAACTGCGGCAGGTAGGTCGCGTAGCGACGCGGCATACCGCCGTAGCCGAGCAGAATCATCGCGAAGAACGTCAGGTTCGTCCCGACCATCGAGAGCCAGAAGTGCCACTTACCGAGCGTGACCTGGTACATCCGGCCGGTGTAGATGGGGAACCAGTAGTAGAGTCCGGCGAAGCCGGCGAAGGCGATGGCTCCCATGACGATGTAGTGGAAGTGTCCGACGACGTAGTAGGTGTCGTGGAGCACGAGGTCCACCGGAATCGACGCGAGGAAGACGCCCGTCACGCCGCCGATGATGAAGTTCGAGACGAAGCCGATACAGAACAGCATCGGCGTCGTGAGGCGAATCTTCCCGTTCCACATCGTCGTGATCCAGTTGAACGTCTTGACCGCGCTCGGTATCGCGATAGCCAGCGAGACGGCCATGAACGAAGCGCGGAGACGGGGGTCGATACCCGTCGCGAACATGTGGTGCGCCCAGACGCCGAACGAGAGGACGCCGATGGCGAGCGTGGAGTAGACGACGAACTTGAACCCGAAGAGCCGACGGCCCGCGAAGCGCGGGAGCACGAGGCTCACGATTCCCATCGGGGGCAACACGAGGATGTACACTTCGGGGTGGCCGAAGAACCAAAACAGGTGCTGCCAGAGAATTGCGCCGCCGTCGACCGAGAAGAACATCGTGCCGAAGTTCCGGTCGAGAAGCAGCATCACGATGGCGCTACCGAGAAGCGGGAACGCGAAGAGGATGAGTCCTGACTGGGTCAGAATCGTCCACGAGAAGATGTCGAGGTTCGCCCACGAGACCTTCTCGTTACGCTCCGTGAAGATGGTCGCGATGAAGTTGATCGCACCCATCGTGGCCGAGACACCCGAGAGGTGCAGGCCGAGGAGCATCAGGTCGACGCCGGCGTTCATCTGATTGCCGGAGCCGACACCGGCGGAAAGCGGCGTGTACATCGTCCAGGCCGTCTGCGCCGGGATGACGTCCGGGATGGGGAAGAACCCGGCCCAGATGAGCAGCGCCGCCGGCGGCAGGAGCCAGAAGGCGATGGCGTTGATACGCGGGAACGCCATGTCGTCCGCGCCGATGAGAAGCGGGATAAAGTAGTTCGAGAACGCGGCGATGATGGGCGTCCCGAACAGGAACAGCATCGTAATCCCGTGGCTTGTGAGCAACGAGTTGTAGAACGTGTTCGAGATAAGCGTCATCGACGGGTCCGCCAGTTCAATCCGCATCAGGACGACCATGAGTCCGCCCACGGCGAACGCGACGAGCGCGTACGCGCCGTAGAGCATCCCGATGTCCTTGTGGTCGACCGTCGTCAACCAACGGATGACCCCGGATGGTTTCTCCTCCGAGACGTACTGCTCTGCGGTACCACCGACCGTGCCTCCGCCCGCGAGCGGAGTGTACGACCGCCAGTCTTCGACCCGCGCGAGCCACGCGGCGACGGCGATGAGGAAGACCCCCATAAGCACCGTCAGTGCTAACTGTCCGTTAACCTCCATGGAAGTGCCTGAGTAGTGCAGGGTAATGAAAGATTCGGGACTGCCCTGCGATTCGAGGTGCTTTAAGCCGTCTCGTCCGCGGCTTCGACGGCGTCGTCATCCGGCGATTCTTCGAGTTCGGCCGCTCCCTCGCTCTCTTCTTCGTGAAGCGGCTTCGCGCCGGGGACGGTCGCCTGTCCGGGCGCGTAGACGGTGCCTTCCTTCTCGGAGCCCGCGATGGCCTTCCCCGAGAGGTAGGTGAGCGCGGCGAGGAGCACGAACGGCGCGATGAGGAGCGTGTACTGGAGCCCCGAGGTGAGCGATTCGAACCCAAACGGATTGACGAAGGTGAAAGCCACCACGAAAAACAAGATGATGGCTAGCGGAACCATGTTGACCGTGAGGTCGAGGATGGTCTCCTTGTCGAACGTCTTGGTTGCCATATCGAGACACTCGGGGACGCCGTTCAAATAGATTGTTGGTTTCTCGTCCGTCCGGGGTGGGTTGGGACGCCGCGCGGTCGTCCGCAGGGTTGTCCGCGGCGGTCAGAAGGTCTGTCGCTGCTCGCGGACGAACAGTTCGAAGACGACGCCGCCGACCACCAGCAGAATCGCGGCCGCGATGACCGCGTAGCCGCGGGTGACGAGGGCGATGTCGGTGAACGCGAGTCCCGCGCCGAACGCGAGGAAGATGGCCGCAAGCGCGGTGACTGCGCGAATCGTCGAGGTGACGTAGCCGGACTCCTTGAGGATGCCGACGACGCTCCCGCCGAACAGGAGCAGTCCGCCGACGGCGAGTGGAAACAGGCCAAACAGCAGACCCAACTCGGAGATGGGTATCCCGAGCGCGATGAACACGGGCCACGGACTGGCCGTGCGGTACTGGTCGGAGAGTCCCGGCGCTTCGTCCATACCCGTCCGTTGGACTGTGTGGTAACAAGCCCTTCGGAACCGAGACTAGCGGAGGGAGATGCCCTGCCGGGTGAGGAAGTCGCTGACCGCACGAATCTCGACTGGGCTCCCGATAATTCGGCACGTGCCTCCGTCCTTTCGGTGGACGGAGACGATGAACTCCGCTTCGAGGTCGTCGCGCACGCTCTCCAAGAGGTCGCAGGGGAGCACGATTTGCGTGCTGTCGCGGAGCGTCCGGGGGTCGGGCATCGGTGTTCATCGGGCGGTCGAAGGGGTCGTGTATAACCGTGCCGAAACTCGTCTCCCCGCGCACGCGAGACCGCCGCGATATCCGACGCGTCGGCGAGGCGGAATCTGCCGCGCGGAAGGAAAGGGTTTTTCGACGGACGCGGCGGAACTGTTGACGATGGGACTGGAGGAGGAGATCGAAGATATCCGCGAGGAGATATCTAACACGCCGTACAACAAGTCGACCGAGGCGCACATCGGTCGGCTGAAGGCGAAACTCGCGGAACTGAAAGAGAAACTCGAAAACCAGAGTTCGGCCGGCGGCGGCCAAGGGTACGCCGTCGAGAAGACCGGCGACGCGACGGTCGCGCTCGTCGGCTTCCCCAGCGTCGGCAAATCGACGCTCATCAACGCCCTCACCAACGCCGACAGCGAGACGGGTGAGTACGAGTTCACGACGCTCAACGTGAACCCGGGGATGTTGAAATACAGGGGTGCGAACATCCAGATACTCGACGTGCCGGGGCTCATCGAAGGGGCCGCGGGCGGCCGCGGCGGCGGTAAGGAGGTCCTTTCGGTCGTCCGCACCGCCGACCTCGTCGTGTTCATGCTCTCGGTGTTCGAGATAGAGCGCTACGAGCGGCTGCAACACGAACTCTACAACAACAAGATTCGGCTCGATACGTCGCCGCCGAACCTCTCTATCAACAAGAAGGGCAAAGGCGGCATCAACGTGACCAAAAGCGACAGCGTCGACCTCGAAGAGGAGACTATCAAGGGCATCCTCCGCGAGCACGGCTTCGTCAACGCCGAGGTGACGCTCCGCGGCGAGACGACCATCGACGAACTCGTCGACGGCATCATGAAAAACCGGGTCTACCTGCCGTCTATCGTCGCCGTCAACAAGGCCGACCTCATCGACAAGGACTACCTTCCGACCGTGGAGGAGAACCTCCGCGAGGTCGGTCTCGACCCCGACGAGGTCACGTTCATCAGCGCCGAAGCCGAGAAGGGCCTCGACGCACTCAAAGAGGAGATTTGGGACGCACTCGGGCTCATCCGTATCTACATGGACAAACCCGGCCGCGGCGTCGACTACGACGAACCGCTCGTCCTCCGCGAGGGCGACACCATCGACGACGCCATCCACGAACTCGGTGCCAAACTCGACGAGCGGTTCCGGTTCGCCCGCGTCTCCGGCCCGAGCGCGAAACACGACGACCAGCAGGTCGGCCGCGACCACGTCCTCGCAGACGAGGACGTGCTTCGAATTATCGCCCAGCGGTGACGACCGACTCGGCGGCTCGGTCGGCTTCGCGGTCGCCCGCGCGCCGCCGCCTCCAGCTATTCCTCGTCTTCGTCCTCGGTCTCGTTCCGTGGTCCGTCCAGACGTTCACGACCGGAGCCCTCACGCTCCTGTTCCCGTGGGGGATCGTCGGCCCCTCGACCGGGAGCGTGACGACCATCACCGACTTCTTCCTTCGGTTTACGATGGGGCTTCCGGACTACATCCTCGTGTGGCCGGTCGGCGTCGCCTGTTATCTCGTCGCGCTCGGAAGCACGCTCTCGGGCGCGCTGTTCGACCGCGAGGACGTTCGACTCACCGCGGCCGGGCTCGCGCTCGCCGGCGTGACTCAGTTAGAGGTCGCCCGCGGCTTTTCGATCCAACCCGGTCGAACCGCGTGGCCGGTCGGTACCGTTCTCCTGTGGGCCGTGGCAGGATTCATATATTGGTCACGCGTGGGCGAGCGCGACCCCCGGTGACGCCGCTTCAGTCGTCCGCGGCCGTCTTGGGGCGGTAGTTTCTGCTGACGGCCTTCCACGTCCCGGTCTTGAAGCGGTAGTAGTTCAGCGCCGCCGGAATCGTCGTCTCGGCGAGGAACGCCAGATAGAGTCCGGTGAGCCCCAGCGAAGTGACGGAGCCGATGTAGGTGAGTGGAATCGACCCGAGGAACATCCCGACGAACTGGCTGCCGAACGTCCAGCGGGTGTCGCCGCTGGCGTCGAGCGGACCCGCGGAGCCGCCGGAGACGCCCTGTAAGATGACGGCGATACAGGCAACGTAGACAAGGTCGATGGCGATGGGGACCGCCGGGTCCGCCGGGTTGTCCACGAACCCGAGGACGATAGGGCGGGCGAATATCGCCACGAGCGCCGCCGAGACGAGGTACGTGGCGACGGCGAACCGAATGACTTCGTTGCCGTAGACCTCGGCGGTCTGTTCGTCGTCTTTGCCGAGCGCCTGCCCAACGAGACTCGACGACGCTAGCCCGAAGCCCCAGCCGGGGGTGTTCATCAGGCCCCAGATGCGGCGGGCGATGACGAACGCCGCGACCACGTCGGGCCCGAAGCTGTCGAGGATAGCGAGCATCGGGAACTCGGCGACGGTCCAGACGAGTCCGCGACCCATCACGGGCAGTCCGATTTTCACGAGGTCGATGAGCGTCCCGGGGTCGACGAACGACCCGAACGGATCGATGGTGACGGGGAACGCCCCGACGCCGGGGAGCGACCCCCGCGACAGGCCGACCGCGAACGCGCCGGCGACGACGACGTTCGAGAGGACCGTTCCGAGCGCCGCGCCCTCGACGCCCATGTCGAGGCCGAAGATGAGCACCGCGTTGAGGACGATGTTGATGACCGCGCCGCTCGCTCGGAGCGTCATCGCGGTGTACGCGTCGTCGGTGCCGACGAGGACGCGGCTTCCGATGAGGTTCAGGCCGGCGAAGGGGACGCCGAGACCGACGATTCGGAGGTACGCCGCCCCGAGTTCGATGGCCCCTTGATCGCTGCTCAGCACGGAGATGAGCTCGGTGGGGAACAGCCAGAAGACGGCCGTGACGGGGAGCGTGGCGACGACAGTTAAGAGCGCGCTCGACCGCACCGCGAGTCCTAACTGGTCTATCGCGTCCGCGCCGAAGCGCTGGGAGACGAGTGCGATGGTTCCCCCCGCGATACCGCCACCGAGTGCGAAGGCGAGCCCCCAGTACGGCCCGGCGAACCCGACGCCGGTGATGGCGACGGTCCCCGAGGCGATCCCCACCATCGCCACGTCGACGGCGTTCTTCGACATCCGGGCGATGCCGGTGACGACGCGGGGCCACGAGAGGTCGGCGATACGGACGGCGCGCTCACGGTCCAGGAGACCGAGCCGGGCGAGCGCGAGCCCGATGCCGAGGATGAGGAGGCGAACGGGGTTGGGGACCGGAGACACTGCTGAATCGTAACTTCGGGGGGTACTTATGTACCACGTAACGGGCCGAAAACTCCCGTAGACGGCGTGTGGCAACCATCGACGGTGGGTTCCGCGTTCGGTACGTTTTTCGCCGGCGCGACACATCACTCGGGTATGTCCGGAACCCTCGACCACGTGATGATTCGCGTCGAAGACCTCGAGGAGTCGCTCGACTGGTACACGACTCACCTCGGCTACGAGGAGAAGGGTCGCTGGGAGGCCGACACGTTCACCAACGTCTACCTCGGCCCGGAGGACCTCCACGAGGAAGGCGCGGTCCTCGAACTCACCTACAACCACGGCGACCACACCTACGAGATGGGCGACGCGTGGGGCCACATCGCGGTCCGCGTCCCCGAGGACGAACTCGAGTCCTCCTACCAGCAGCTCATGGACGAGGGCGTCGAAGACTACCGCGACCCCGAGTCCTGCGGCGGCCGCTACGCGTTCGTCAAGGACCCCGACGGCCACGAGGTCGAAATCGTCAAGCGCGACCACGGCGCGAAGTGGAGCCTCGA
>NZ_JPES01000108.1:0-22878 GCF_000730175.1 Haloferax sp. ATB1
AGGGTGAGGTGGGGGAGGCAAAGCACGTCGTACACGCCCTGTTTCGTAAAGCGGTAGAGCCACGAGTCACCGCCCACCACCGGAGGCGACGTGAAACCGTGTGACGTTGGAACCCGGCTCGGTAACGTGAATACCGGAGGTTCGCTGAACTTCGGATGGAACGACGTCACCGTGTGAAGCCCATGGTGGACGCGGAATTCGACGACTTCGCCGGGGCGCACGTGCAGTCCAACCGGGTCGAAGATGAACTCCGCCGGAACCTCGTTCCCTGACTCGGGGTCAATCGGGAAGTCGTCGTGGATGTTCTCTTCGTGGGTGTGAAGTTCGACGATGTGGTCGACGAGTCCCGAGGGAACGGTGTCATCCGCCGAGTACGGCGCGCCGTACACCTCGTCGATTCGGTTTCCACGGCCGCTGGTCGCGGCTGCCGTCCCCCCGAGTGCCGACACGGCTGCACCCACACCGAATACTTTCAGCAGTGATCGCCGGTCGATTCCGTGATTCTTGATGACCTCTATCAGTTCGTCGTCGCTGAGTTCGAGGTCGTCGGTATCTGTTTGTTTGGTCATCTGTTTTCCTGCCGTCACTGTCCCACCGCGTGACGCGGCACGTGATGGCGTGTATACATCTACGGAAACCGGGTTTGCTACCCATCAACTAACTCGAATATTCTTCGCCTAAGGCTGACTTTCAGACGCTCGTTAGCACGACTGAAGCCGTGGGCTTCCGCCCAAATCACGTGATAATGAGCGCACGGCGGTCCGTTCTCTCCGACTGAGTCCCAACTGCCGCGGCCGAACTGCACTGACACCCATGTCAAATGCCAGCACGCTGTCGGCGTCGGCAAACCGTGTCGGCTACGAAGGCTTATACCGCGTGGCCGAATCACGGATACGTATGCGTAAGGGTACGTCTCTCGACTCCTGGCGCGACGACGCGAAACCACGACCGAACCGCGCGTCGCGGACAACAGCGTCGGGACGGCCCACGGGGGTGGGACAATGAGCGCACAGGACCTCGACGGCGGGAGCGACGCCGAGACCGACGGGAGCGGCGAGATGCCGAAACCGCACACGATTCGGCTCGAACTCGTCGACGAGCCCGGACAGCTTTTGGCCGCGCTCAAGCCCATCTCCGACAACGGCGGTAACCTGCTTTCCATCTTCCACGAACGAGGGAGCCTGACTCCCCGCGGACACATCCCCGTGGAGGTCGACCTCGAATGCCCGCCCGACCGCTTCGAGCGAATCGTCGAGGCGCTCCGCGAGGCCGGCGTCAACGTCATCCGCGCCGGCGCGGAGCACTTCGGCGAGGAGGTAATGGTCATCCTCGTTGGCGACATCGTCGATTCCGACCTCTCGGACACGCTCCACCGCATCGAGTCCTCGGCGGACGCGACCCTACAGGACCTGTCGCTGTCCGCCCGCGAGGGGACTGACGAGGCGTCGAGCGCCCGACTCCGACTCGCGGTCCGCTCCGGCCGCGTCGACGAGACGCTGTCGGTCGTTCGCGACCTCGCCGCCGAGAAGGGACTGCACGTCGTCGAGCCGCTCGCGGAGGGATCCCAATGAGCCTCAGACTCGCAGTGCTCGGTGCGGGCGCGGTCGGCGGCTCGGTTCTCGACCTCGCGGGCGACTACGGTCACGATGTCGTCGCGTTCGCGGACTCGTCTTCCTCCGCGGTCGACCCCGCCGGGCTCGACCCGAGCGCGGTCCACGACCGAAAGGAACGCGAGGGCGTGGTCGGCGAGGCGGCCCCCGAGGCGGTGTTCGACGCCGACTACGACGTGTTGGTGGAGGCGACGCCGACGACGCTCGGCGACGCCGAACCCGGCTTTTCGCACGTCGAGCGCGCGCTGGCCGACGACCGTCACGTCGTGCTCGCGAACAAGGGTCCGGTCGCGGAACGGTACGCCGACCTGCGCGCGCTCGAAGCCGAAAGCGAGGGGACTGTCCAGTTTGAGGCCGCCGTCGGCGGCGCGATTCCCATCCTCTCGACCATCTCGGACCTCGGTGCGCCCCACGTGACGGCCGCGCGCGGCGTGTTGAACGGGACGGCGAACTTCATCCTCTCGCGGATGGCCGCCGAGGGACTCGACTACGAGCACGTGCTCGCGGAGGCACAGGACCTCGGCGTCGCCGAGGCGGACCCGACGTTCGACGTCGACGGCATTGACGCCGCGCTGAAGTTCGTTATCCTCGCGAACGTCCTCTCCGACGGCGAGACCGAGTACGCGCTCGACGACGCCGAGGTCGAGGGCATCCGCAACGTCCCGGGAACGGCGCTCGACCTCGCCGCCGAGGACGGTCGGACGGTCCGCCTCATCGGCGAGGCGACGGCCGACGGCGTCCGCGTCGCCCCGCGGCTGATTCCGCAGGGCTCCGCGCTGTCGGTCACGGGCACGCAGAACATCGTCCAGTTGGAGACCAAACACGCGGGCCAACTGAATATCAGCGGCCGCGGGGCGGGCGGTCCGGAGACGGCGACCGCCGTCCTGTCCGACGTTTCTCGCCTCGAATAGCGGCACAGGCGGCCCGTACCCTCTGTTTCTTTCGACTGTCGGTATCCACCGGACACTCCATTTCCGCGACCGTGGTATGGTTCCGCAAATCGCAGTACGGCGGTTAGACGGCCCGTAGCGCGTATCGAAATCGTTTTAGGGGTTTCAGCAAAAACATTCCCCACAGAGCGCCTTAGCGCGTGAACACACCAATGAGCGACAAACCCCACCAGAATCTGGCCATCATCGGCCACGTCGACCACGGTAAGAGTACGCTCGTCGGCCGACTCCTGTTCGAGACCGGCTCCGTCCCGGAGCACGTCATCGAGCAGCACCGAGAGGAAGCCGAGGAGAAGGGCAAGGGCGGATTCGAATTCGCCTACGTCATGGACAACCTCGCCGAAGAGCGCGAGCGCGGTGTCACCATCGACATCGCCCACCAGGAGTTCGACACGGACGAGTTCTACTTCACCATCGTCGACTGTCCTGGCCACCGCGACTTCGTCAAGAACATGATCACCGGTGCCTCGCAGGCTGACAACGCGGTCCTCGTCGTCGCCGCCGACGACGGTGTCGCGCCTCAGACCCGCGAGCACGTCTTCCTCGCCCGCACCCTGGGCATCGGCGAACTCATCATCGCGGTCAACAAGATGGACGTCGTCGACTACAGCGAAGACAAGTACAAGGACGTCAAGGAGCAGGTCAACAAGCTCCTCAAGCAGGTCCGCTTCAACTCCGACGACGCGACCTACGTCCCGATTTCGGCCTTCGAAGGCGACAACATCGCCGAGCGCTCCGACAACACGCCGTGGTACGACGGCGACATCCTGCTCGAAGCGCTCAACAACCTGCCGGCACCGCAGCCGCCGACGGACGCGCCGCTGCGCCTGCCCATCCAGGACGTCTACACCATCTCCGGCATCGGTACGGTCCCGGTCGGCCGTATCGAGACGGGTACCCTCAACCCCGGCGACAACGTGAGCTTCCAGCCCTCTGACGTCGGCGGCGAGGTCAAGACCGTCGAGATGCACCACGAGGAAGTCGACCAGGCCGGACCTGGCGACAACGTTGGTTTCAACGTTCGTGGCGTCGGCAAGGACGACATCCGCCGCGGCGACGTCTGTGGCCCGGCTGACGACCCGCCGAAGGTCGCCGAGACGTTCAAGGCGCAGGTCGTCGTCATGCAGCACCCCTCGGTCATCACCGCTGGCTACACGCCGGTCTTCCACGCCCACACGGCGCAGGTCGCGTGTACCATCGAGTCGATCGACCAGAAGCTCGACCCCGCGTCGGGTGAGGTTGCTGAGGAGAACCCGGACTTCATCAAGTCCGGCGACGCCGCTATCGTGACCGTCCGTCCGCAGAAGCCGCTCAGCATCGAGCCGTCCTCCGAGATTCCGGAGCTCGGCAGCTTCGCTGTCCGTGACATGGGTCAGACCATCGCGGCCGGCAAAGTGCTCGAAGTCAACGAGCGATAACGATGCAACAGGCACGCGTTCGGCTCGCCGGCACGAGTCCGGAAGACCTCGACGATATCTGCGACGACGTCCGCGAGATCGCGAACAAGACGGGCGTCAACCTCAGCGGGCCGATCCCGCTGCCCACGAAGACGCTCGAAGTCCCCGCCCGCAAATCGCCTGACGGCGAGGGGACGGCGACGTGGGAGCACTGGGAGATGCGCGTCCACAAGCGTCTCATCGACCTCGACGCTGACGAACGCGCTCTGCGCCAGCTGATGCGCGTTCAGGTTCCGAACGACGTCAGCATCGAGATCGTCCTCGAAGACTAACGACGGCGCTGTCCGGACCATCGGACCGCCCGTTCGTGACGGTCGGCCCGTCACACTCGCGGCTGTCGAGGCGCGCGTCCGGAGGACTCTGCCTCCGAGCTGACTTTCAGCGCTAAGGCGCGTGTCATCTCACTTCCGTTCGACGCGCGAGCAGATGCCCGCAGAATCGCCCGACGGAACGGGATGCTATCGCATGCCCGACCGCGGACAAAACATAGGGTATAAGTGTATCCCACGACTCCGTGGGAATGAGGGCTCGTAGATCAGTGGCAGATCGCTTCCTTCGCAAGGAAGAGGCCCGGGGTTCAAATCCCCGCGAGTCCATCAAATTTTAACTCGCTTTCGAAGGTTCCACAAACCGGAGCAACAGCGTTCGTAGCTCCATTTCTCGCGTTCGGGAAGTCGGAAGAAAGACCCCGCCCATCGAGAGTTCACGAGACTCGGTTAGTCGGGTCTCCGCTGTCTGTCGATAAATCGAGTGATTTCGGGGGTCAGCGATGAGACGGTTCTGCCCGACCTGTGGGTCCCGTCTCGCAACGACGACGAGTCGCGGCGGACTCACCCGTCGCACCTGCCCCGAGTGCAACGGGGGTGGTGCGTAGTGCAGTATCTCGATTTCAAGCGCGAGCGTGACGAGTCGACGACCTCGTGGGAGCGAGGCGACCCCGTCGCCGCGCTGGTCGAGCGCACCGGCCCGACGACCTACCTCGTCACCCTGCCGGGCGGCGAGACGCACGCCGTCGAGTACGGCAAAGAGCGCGGTGCTCGCGTCGGCGGGTGCGACTGCAAGGGCTTCGAGTTCCGCGACGACGAGGACTCTCCGTGCGCCCATCTGTGCGTCCTGCGGAAAGCCGAGTGGTCACACAACCACTTCGGAGACGCCGCCGGGCGCGATGTCACCGACGACCCCATCACCGCCCACGACACCGCCGAGCACGTCGCACCGACCGCAACCGAACCCGAGCCCGACCTTGTCGCCGACGGTGGCGACATCGTCGAAGCACCGACCACCGGACACGACGGGCGCATCTTCGGCCGCCCGGAGGACCAGCTATGACCTGCACCACCTACTCCCGAGCACCAGCACCACGAGTCGACCAGCCCCGGCGCTCACGCGGGCGCGCACACCCCCGCGCGAATAGGCCTCCTCGTACGACCACGGGGGGGCGTACTGCCATACTCCGTATCCCCGCCCCGTCTGCGTATTACGACTGTGAAACGCTGCAGTACAGAGGTGCGCTATGAGCCGAATGAAGACCGAGCGGACCGAGAGCACGACGGTGACCGTCCGCGTCGACGAGAACCTGAAGGACGACTACACCAGCGCCCTCGACGGGTCGATAAGCGACGACCTGCGGACGCACATGGAAGAGGTCGCGCGAACCGTGCGCGACGAGCCCGACGACGACAACCTCCCAGACGACGAGGCGCTTCGAGACGGCTACATGGCGCTCCGGCGAACCGCCGAGGCCTACGACCCGAGCGGTCGTCGCCTCGACGTTGGGACCGCTATCTCGAAGGTCGCCGAGCGAGCGGGTATCCCGAAAGACGCCGTCCGTCGTCGCGTCCTGAAGCCGCTCGAACAAGAGGGGTACATCGCGCCGAAGTGGGGCGACATCATCGTCTACCAGCCCGAGGAAGCCAACGCGAGTGCGAATCGGGGCACCCCGACGAAGAAGAGTACGAGTAGCTAAGAAGAGTCGTCGTCGGTCTTTTTTTGCTGTCCGAACCGCCGCTGTATCTGCGCCTTCAGCACTCCCGAAATCGCCGAGAGTGGGAGCGCCGCGACCGCGAGGAATTCCATCGGGCTGAGAGTGACACTACCGTCCATCGTCGTCCTCCTCGACGCCGCCGTCGGTAGCCACCGCCCAGTCCTCGACCCGCCGCACGCGCCCACGAATGATGCGCAAGTCCTCATGGAGGTCTTGCCGGACCCAGAGGACCAGCGCGGCGAGTCCGAGGAGGAGCAGCGCCGTCACCGGGTCGGTCGTCTGCAAGATGAGGTCGGTCAGCTCACTCACCGCCGGCCACCCCCGCGATGATTTCGAGCAGCGGACGGAGCAGATACAGGAGCACAAGCCCGACGACGACCGCGACGACAATCCACACCTTCGCGGCGAGTCCTGTCCCGCGCGTCGGGTTCGACGCCTGCCCGTCCTGCGGGTCCTCTATCCACGGCGTCCCGCCCGGACCAGCGGTGTTCCCGGCTTCGTCGTCGAACAGCGAGACGAGCCCACCGACGCCCTCGTCGAAGTTGAGCGCGGCGGCATCGGCCGCGCCAGCTACCGTGTCGTACGGGTCGCGGACTGCCTGACCGGGGTCGCTGACGAAGTCGCCGATGCCGCCGAGCCAGTTGTTGCTCCCGTCGCCGAAGGTGCCGGGGCCGTTTGTGTCGACCACGTTAGCTACCCTTGACGAACACCGCGACCAGGCCGACGACGATCGCGGCGACGACGCCGAGCGAGAGGCCGGTCGGCGCGGGGTTGGCCGCGCGGAACTTGTCGATGACTGACTCGGTCGTCGTCTCCCACGTCGACGAGTTGAGGTCGTCCGTGACGCGATAGGTCGACCCGTCGACGGTCAGGCGGACCCACCGGTCCATCAGCGGTCCGCGAGGGTCGCCCGAGTCGACGGAGACCGAGGAGACGACGTCGTCGCCGTAGCCGAGTCGACGGAGCGCCGACCGGATGTCGCTCACGCGGGGCGCGCTGCCGAGCGAGATGTCGGTCTCCCCCGACATCATCGACCACCCATCAGGACGGCGAAGACGCCGAGGACTGCGACGGCGAGCAGGGCGAGATTGCGTCTCGACCCGTCGCCGTCGAGAAGCCACCCGGCGACCGGCGTGTCCGCGCCTGGCGTCGAGTCGTCCGACGTCGTCGTCACCATGCCGGGCGTCCCGCCGACACCGTCGAGGATAGACCTGATTCGACCCGCGGGGTCCTCCGAATCGTCAGGAACGGGTGCGCCGGTCTCGTCAATCACTGTCCGTCACCTCCGGCGACGACGACCGCGCCGACCAGGGCGACCACTCCGGCGATACCGGCCGCGATGAGACCGGTCGGCAGGTCGAACCGGTCGCTCGCGTCCTCGACGAATTCGGGCGTCTGGATTTCCGGTATCACCTCGGCGATGGACATCTCCGAGAGGGTGTCGCTCACCGCCTGCGAGAACACCAGCGGGTCCCCGCCGCTCTCGGCAATCTGCTCGGCGGTCCCGTCAGGCGAGCCCGTGAAGCGGTCGATGGCGTCCCACATTCCCGCGCCACCTGCGGGGGAGGAGTCGCCGGGGTCCGACGAGTCGTCGACATCAACCTCGTTGGAGTCGCGAGGGTCGCCGGTCTGCGACGTGCCGTCGTCGGTCGAGAGGTCCGTCCCGAGCGACCCGGAGCCGAGCGTGTGGTCGTCGGGGTCGAACGAGTCGTTCGACGAGGGTGAGTCGCCGGCGATGGTCGGGTCAGTCGTTGCGAGGTCGTGGCCTCCTCCGCCGGGCGAGTCGTCGTCATCATCGCCACCGCCGCCCAGCTGGTCGGCGAGTTCTTCGGCGGTCGAGCGCGGGTCGACGCGCTCCTCAGCGTGGGGGGAGTCGCGAGGTGCTGCGATGACCATTTAGTTGCGCCCTCCGTAGCTGAGCGCCACCGACATCGTGCCGTTCTCGTCGACTGTTTTGTCCACAACCGTCGCGGCTACCGAGTCGCCTTCAGGCGTCCTGTACGTGTACGTCTTGCCTTCCTCAGCGTCTTGCGGGCCGGGGTACTCGGGGTATCCGACGGGCATCAGTAGCTACTCACCTCGCAGATGAGGGAGAACTCCCTCGGCTCTTCCTGGGCGGTGTCTCCCCGGTTGGTGTACTTCATCGTGATTGGCGAGTCGGGCGTAGCCCGCAGGTTCGTCAACTTCGCGTATGCGAGGTTGGGGTCCGATGGTTCGGACTCAGTGTTCGCGGCCACCCACTGCCCGTACTGGAACTGAATCTTCGTCTGGTAGTCAGACGACCCGAACAGCGCCTGTTTGTCCCCGATAGTGCGGATTTGGAGACGGTGGCCGTTGTGAGAACTCGACCAGTTGGGGTCTGCCGCGACGTAGAGACGCGCGTGCTTGACCGTGTAGACCGACCCCTCGGGCGCGAACAGTTTGGTCTCCTCCGTCTCGTTCGGCCCGACTGTTCCGGTCTGGTCGAAGTTGATTGCCGCCATCTCAGGACGATTCTGCGTGGCGACAGTCTGCCCGCCGCCCTGCGTTCCGGGTTGACTCCATGGCGGTCGACCCGGCATTCAGAACACCCCCCCGATGACGCGCCGAATCCCACCGAGGTAATCGATGGTCGGCATCGCCCGGAAGCGGTAGCTGTAGTCGGTGCTCGCGTTGTCGGCGATGATGACGATTTGGTCTCCTTCTTTCATCTCTGTGTTCACGTGGAACGGTTCACCCGACGGCTCGCCGGTGATGAACTGCTCACCGTCGCCGTAGGTCGGGATGTCGGTGTCTTCGTGCGATTCGGGATTCTCCGGGTCACCACGGAGTCGACGAACGACCGGGCGCAGTTTGAGCGCGTCCTCGCTGCCGGGCGTCGACCAGATTCGAAGCTGCTCGACGGTGCAGTCGGCGGGTGCGGTCCATGACCTCTCGAAGCCGGTCGTGTCCGCGGGGACTGGCTTCCCGATGTACGGCGTCTCGCGGCGCTCGTCGGTCGTGAGCTTCGATAAAATTCCCATGGTGGGACTACAGCGAACTCCGGTACAGCATCACGTCGCTGTTACCCGGGTCGATTTCCTTGCCGTCCGATGCGCTGTCGGCGTCGATGCGGAACTCGATGTATCGACCCGCCGTCGCGTACGGAGCGAGCGAGTACATCAGCGGGCGCTCGGTGGGCGACTCGCTGGCGTACTCGGAGAGAAGTTCGAGGTCACCGAGCTTGCGCGTGAACATCGCGCGGCCGTCGGAGTCGGTGATGGCCGCGTAGAGCGTGCCGCCGATGGTGTCGCCCGCGGTGCCCGACCCGTTGCCCGTGGCGACGATGTCCGCGTGCATGGGCGAGGAGTCCGCGCTTGCGCGGTCCTTCCCGCCCGCTCCGAACCAGAGGTCCTTGTCCTGCGGGACCTTCTCGCGGTAGACCGTGACCTCCGAGCCGGACTTGAGCGTGTCTTGGTCGAGGTCGCTGCCGCGGATGGGTCGCACGTCGCCGTCGAGTTCGGCGAGGTCTTCGTTGTAGGCGAGGGTATCTGGCATCGATTAGACCCCCGGAATGTTCACGTCGTCGTCGGTGACGCCGGCCTTCTGCCGTGCGGTGTTGTACAGATATGCTCCTGCTCCGACGACGGCCATCGTGAGGGTGACGCCGATAACCCCGAGACCGAGGTTCTGTGCGGATTCACCGGGGTCGTCAGTATCGACCTCGATGCCGAGTAGTTCAAGTGGTACTTTCGTCATTCCATTTCCGACAACGAGCGATTGTGAAAAAGTTCGAAGTGTAGTGGAATACGCTCAACAATTCAATTATTGAGCGTCGTACAGCACTCGTTATTTTACATTCACGGTCGCCTGACTGTTCGACACAGTATGATTGGCTACCCGACACTAGTTCTCGGCACGCTCGTGGCCTATCTCCGGGCTTCGGACGAGACGAGACCATTCGTGAAAGGAGCGTTCGGAATCGGCATCCTCGGCGAGTGTGGCGCACTCAGCGGTGCAGTACACTTCACTCAGTCGGGCGTCTCGATGCTCGGAGGGCTCATCGCATGAACGGCAGTAAAGAGCCTCAGAACCCCACAGACCAGCAATGCGAGCATTGCGGACTGTTCTACGCGGCGCAGGGAATCCACAACCACCGGCCGGGGTGCCCGCTTCGAGACTGGGACACGATGATTCAGCCCCTCGACGGCGCTGGTGAGCCAGCCAGCGAGCGCGGTTCAGTCCCCGACAGTGACCCGGCGAACCCGCCTGAATCGGGAGACATCGAAGTGTCGGACACTCAGAAGGCGATGACCGACGGCGGAAACCCCATCCACGGCGCGCCTGAGCCCATCACGGACGGCGGCAAGGACACCGAAGAAGTCGAAGGGTGTCCCGACTGCGGGTCGGACGACTACGTCGACGCCGACGCTGTCCTGCGCGCTCGCAACCCGTCCGCGAAGAACACGGCGGTCCTGACCCAGTACGACCGCGTCTGCATCGAGTGCGGGGAGGCGTACGATGCCTGAGGACGGCGAGACACCGTCCCCACCGTCGCCGGGCGACACGTTCGTCCGTGACGCCGGCGTCCCGAACATGGGCGCTACGGCGAACCACGCGGCCGCTGAGGGTGCGGAGGCTGACGCGGGGAAGAACGACGGTGACTCCTCGGGAGGGGTCTTCGCGGCGCTCTTCGACGCGAACGCGACGGGTCCGGCGGTCGACCAGCTTCGGTCGGAGTACCCGGACCTCCCGCGAGGGTCGCACTACCTCTTGCGGATGCTCGTCCGCGTGAGTGGTGGCGACGGGACGCCGCCCGTGGTCGACGGAGCCGTTGGAACGACCCTGCTCGGGCTCCAGTACCTCCCGTCGGAGACGGCGCAGGACGGGAGCGGAGACGGGGGTGACAGCGGTCAGAACGACGAGGACCTCGACGACGACCTCGCGCCGCTCGCGGGTGTCGGAGGTGCGTGACGATGCAGGCGTACCACACGGTCGTCACCGGCGACTCCGGCGGCGGGAAGACGACCCTGCTGCGCGAGATGCAAGCCGAGTTCCCCGGCCTGAGCATCTGGGTCAACTTCACCAACACCGACGGCATCACCGGGCGCGACCTCGACGACGCCGCGACGGTCCGGTCGGTCGGCGAAGCTCGCGCGTCGGACGCGACGCGACTGAACTGGGTGACCGACTCCCCGCTCGAAACGGCGCGGCAGGCGCGGACGGTCGCCCACGAGTACCACGAGGCGACGGGCTTCCCGACGCAGGTCATCTTCGACGAGGCGCAGAACGTCCTCCCCGACGGCGAGGTCGACTCGGACAACCCGGTGAAGCGGATGCTCCACGAGGACCGCGACAAGGCGCTGAAGGTCGTTATCGCCACGCAGGACCCGTCGGACCTCGATTACACGCCCATCAAGCAATGCAAGTTCTGGGTGTGGGTCGGTGAGTGGGCCGTGTTCCACGACGGCTTTCTGCGGTACTTCTCGATACCGCGCGACGACCTCCCGACCGAGCCGTACCAGTACGTCGTCTTCGACAAGCGGATGAACGTGCTGCATCGCGCGGAGACGCAGGAGGCGTACGCATGAATCTGGACCCGTTCGATACCGGCGCTATTGCCGCCGGGCTAGCCGTCCTATTCGTGCTGTTGTTCACCATCGCCCTCCCCGTGTCGTATGCCGCCGGAGTGGGCTCTGCGCGCGCACCGTCTGACTACGGGGGCTACGTCGTCGACGTTGAGGAGGACCGGGGGATGCTGCTCCGAACGACTCAGATAAAAATGAAGACGCACCCGCGTTCGAGTTCAGTCGAAACGTTCTGCGTCGTCGATGGCGACGACGAAAAGCTGGCGACGGCACGGTCAGCACTCCGTAACGAGTCGCGAGTGACTGTCGAGTACCACCGACCACTCTGGGTCCCACCGTGGGAATGCCAGCCGGGGACATCTCTCGTCGATGATGTCGAGGTGGTGAACTCGTCATGACCGAGAGAATCGTCGAGGACGAGGTTCCGGGCGACGACCACGACTGGCGCTACTACCGGAAGCGTCCGGTCGTGATTCAGGCGGCGAAGGTTCGCCAGCGGGTCGAGGTCGAGACGCGCGAGGGTACGGTCGTCGCTGAACCGGGTGACTACCTGCTCGTCGGCGTTGAGGGCGAGGTGTACCCGTGCGACGCGGACATCTTCGAGAAGACGTATGACCGGGTGGTTCAGTCGTGAGCTTTCCCGATGTGACCCGCCGCGAGATGCGGCGAATCGACGAGCGCGCGGGCGACGAGAACGGCGAGTTCGCTGAGCGTCTGGTCGCCGCTCACTACGGCATCACGCACGCGAACGACCGCGCGGACTGGTACGACTGCGTTCACGAGGAGCGCGGGACGAAGTACGAGGTGAAGGCCACGCAGGTCCGCATCGACGGCCTCGACCCCGACTCCCGCGTCGAGGTCGGCGGCCGGTTCCGGCTCTGGGAGGGACAGACGCGGTCGCTCCTGAACTCTGACGCGCAGAACACCGCGTGGTTCGTCTTCGTCCTGCTCGACGAGAACGGGTCGCCGGTCGACCACCGCCGGATGCGGCCATCGACGGTGTGGTCGTTGGTCCGCGACGAGTTCGGCGGGTGGGACAACTCGGGTCACCGCGAGATGGGGCGTCAGCAGAAAATTCCGATTGAAGCGTTATTTTAGCCTGAAGTCTACAGTAGCTTAATATTATGACAAACGACATTTGGGGTGATGTCAGGCGATGATAACGATTCATTTGCAAAAGAGATGATGCGTCGAAGAGAAATGAACGATTTCACAAGAGACCTGACGGAGGGTATGATTGGCCCAGGCTCCTATGTTGACCGTCGGACGTATATTGTCGACTGGGAACGACTTGAGTTTGCAATCGGTGCTGCAACAATACTCTCGTCGATTTTTAGCTTCGCTGGAATGGAGCCAGTACAGGCAGTAGGAACCGGATTCGGTCTCACATTTCTGGCTGATGGACTATACCACAAGTACCGCTCTGACAGTACAGGCGAGGGCAGTAACCAGAACTGAGTTATTTGACCATCTGGTTTTCAGAGCCCGTAGAGTTCCGCGCGGTCGAGCGCCCGGCCGATGGTCGAGCGCGCGCAGTCGAGTCGCTGAGCCGCTTTCCGTTTCGAGAGCTCATCCTTCTGCACCATGTCGAGGACTGCGACGACATCGTGGTAGTCGTCCGCCTCGACCAGCTGGCCGTCGTCCTTCGAGAACCCGAGCGGGGCCGGTCCGTGGTGGTAGTCCTCGGACTGCTGTCGGGCGGCGATACCCTCCTTGGTGTTCATCTGCTTCACCCGCGCCTGCCACTCGGCGAAAGCCCCGAGCATCTGCATCTGTAGGCGGTGCATCGGCTGTTCCTTCCCGTCGCCGAAGGAGAGGCCGTCGCGCACGAAGTGGACTTCAACGCCGGCGTCAGTCACACGCGAGACGGTACGCTCCAAGTCCTGCAGCGACCGGGCCATCCGACTGATTTCGTGAACGACGACCGCGTCGATGTCGCCGCTCTGCACGTCGTCCATCAGCCGCCGGTACCCTGCGCGCTCCGTGTTGGTCCCGGTCGACTTGTCTCGGTACACTTCGACCTCGGCGAGAGTCGCCCCGAGGTCGTCCTGCGCGAAGCTCGTCGTCGAGTCGATTTGTCGGTCGAGATTCTGGTCGGCGGTCGACACCCGAACGTAGCATCCGACGGTCATGATTACGGACACGGGTGGCTGTTACTTAAAGAACGGGACTAACGGACAGTCTGTCGAAGAACGGTTGTTCTTGGACAGGTCAGCCGATGTTCTCGACCTGCACCGACAGACGCCAAACCGTAATCGAGAGACCGACGACGACGACCCCGAGGACGATGACGGTCAGCACGAGGATGACGTAGGACGCCTGCAGTAGCTGAAGCGCCTCGGAGACATCGTACTGAACGAGCCGCAGGTCGTACACTCGCGCGAAGCTCGCGAGCGCGCCGTAGAGCCCGCCTATCGAAATCAGAACAAGAAGCGTCAGTTGCCAGTTCTTCCAGATGTTTCGGATGAACCCCATGCCGAACACGTCAACTGCACGTGATTTTAATCCTTGCTCTCAGTATAAGGTAACTGACTATGACCGTTGAAGCACTGCTGACGATCTCGATGCCGTACGAGACGATAGAGTGGATTGACGATGCGAAACCCGACGAGTGGAGTAGGGAGCGGTGGGTCCGTGAGTTGATTCGAGAGAACGCACAACCGAGCCAGGAAGAGTGAGCTTGAAGGCGAGTTAGAGCGGGTCGTTACTCTGGTTGTCGAAGTCGTGTGGGCCGTTCTTTCGGCGGTCGACCTCCTTCTTCACAGCCGCTTCGATTAGCTCCTGTCGTTTGTCGTACTCCCACGGTTCGAACAGTTCGTCCAGCATCTGGTCGACGGCAATCGTCGACTCGGTCGCGTAGCGAAACCAGATACTTTTGGACTGGCCGGGGAGTATTCGGCGCTCTATCCGGTCCTCGATGTCGTCCTCGAACCGGAAACTCGCCTGTGCCATGATAATTGAATTATTGAATTACTCTTACTAAGTGGTGACGCTTGCCGGTTGTATACTTGTCCCCAATTGTTAAGTGAATACATGAATACAGGCAGGATGTAATGTCCCGGAATGTGACCGTCTCCGTCTCGATGCCAATCGAGATGGTTGACGACATCGAAGAAATAGCGAAAGTGCACAAGATGAGCCGTGCTGGCTACATTCGGCACCTCATCCGTCAGGCACCTGACTCGCCGTTTAGAGTTCCAGAGCACAAACTGACCGACGAAGCACCTGCAGAAGCATGAACGGGGGACCGTCCAAAGAGCCTGCCAGCTACCCGGCGGTCCCCAGTTCCGAGCAGTCGCGCGCGGCACGTAAGTCCAGCGTTGCGTACTGCGTCGAGGTGTTCTGACCGTGGGTGACGATTCGTTCGACGTGAAGCTCGTCGTCACCCGCGGCACCGGGTCGCAGGACAAGGAGAAGATGCAGGTCGAGGTCTCGGCCGACTCGCTCGAAGAACTCGACGAGAAGGTGAACGGTGCCCGCGAGCGACTGCGCGAGTGGGCCGACGACATCCGCACCATCCAGCCGGACGGTCGCCGCCGACGCGACGACGCCCAGACGGAACTCGGAGGTGCCAGCGCGTGACCGTCGTTTCCTGCGCGGTCTGCGGGCGGCGCGTGTACTCTGACGACCCCCACATGAGCGTCGAGGTCAACCACCTAGACGAGTTCGCGCGGGTCGCTGGAGTCACCGACTACGTCGTTCACGAGTACTGCGGCGAACGTGTGTTCGCTGGCTGGAGGAAACCATGAGCGCCCAGACGAACCTCGGGACGTTCACCGCGGGCCTCTCGCCTGCGGAGACCGACGCCTATCTCGCCGTCGACGAGGGCGACGAGACGCCGACCGAGTTCGCACGCCGGACCGGACGTGACCCGTCGACTGTGCGGACGCTCCTGTACCGCGCTCGGCGCAAGCTCGACAAGCGGGGTGCAGCGTGACCGACCTCGAAATCATCGCTCAAATCGGTGAAGCGTGGGATTCAGAAACCGCCAGAGAGGTCAACAACAACCTCGACGACGACGACCTCGGCATCATCCACGACATCAGCCGTAGCGGCGCGCACTACCTCGTTCGGTGGCCTGACGAAACGGAGGGAGACGAGTGACCGACCTCGAACCGCTCTCCCCCGAGGAGGGCGTCACGCGCTTCCTGCGTCACCGCGAACCGAGCGTCCGCGCGTCGACCCTGCAGAACTCGCGCACCCGACTGAACCACTTCCTCGACTGGTGCGACGAGGTCGGCATCGAGAACCTGAACGACCTGTCCGGCCGCGACCTCGCCGACTTCGTCGCGTGGCGTCGAGGCGACATCGCGCCCATCACGCTCCAGAAGCAACTCAGCACCGTACGGGCGGCGCTCGGTTTCTGGGCCGACATCGAGGGCGTCGAGGACGGCCTTCGCGAGCGCGTTCACGCGCCGGAGCTTCCCGACGGAGCCGAGTCGCGCGACATCCACCTGTCGGCGGACCGCGCCGAATCGATTCTCGACTACCTCGACCGCTACCAGTACGCCAGCCGCGAGCACGTCATCATGGCGTTGCTCTGGCGGACCGGGATGCGTCGGGGTGCGCTTCGGGCGCTCGATGTCGGCGACCTGCACGCCGACGACCACGCTGTCGAGTTGGTCCACCGGCCGGAGACCGATACAGCTCTGAAGAACGGCACGAAGGGCGAGCGCTGGGTCTACCTCGGTCCCGAGTGGTTCGAGGTCGTCGACGAGTACGCCGCGACGAACCGGCACGATGTCGTCGACGACCACGGCCGCCGCCCGCTGATAACGTCGAAGTACGGGCGTCCGACCGGCGATACCATCTACAAGTGGGTCGGGAAGCTGACGCGCCCCTGCGAGTACGGCGAGTGCCCGCACGACCGCGAGCGAGCGACGTGCGACGCGGTCGGGTCAGACGGCTATCCGAGTCGGTGCCCGTCGTCTCGGTCGCCCCACGCTGTTCGTCGAGGACACATCACGGCCTACCTGAACCGCGAGGTCTCGCCGGAGACGATTTCGGAGCGGTCGGACGTGTCGCTCGACATCCTGTACCAGCACTACGACGCGCGGACCCCGCGCGAGAAGATGAACGTTCGAATCCAGAACCTGCCATGAGTCACAACAGTACCTGCCAGCCGCACAGCCCCGTGCGATTCCCGACCGGGACCTTCCCCGCGAGTCCATTTCCTTCGGTCGTTTCACTCCCTCAGTCAATGGACTCGCTTGCCCCCGTTCGCTTCGCTCACGGGGACCCCGCGAGTCCACTACCATTTTCGCGACGCTACCCTAGGAGTCGTGACTCCGTCAGGAGTCCGACGAGTACCCGCTGCGTCGCGTAATGTAGTGCCTGTTCGAGCGGGGATTTGAATCAGAAAGCGAGTACCGCGAGCGAACGGCTCCGCGCCTACACAATCGCGACCCGAACGAAGTACCACTCCTCGTCGTACCTGACGAGTTCGGGTCGGTTAGAATCGCTGAACGCGAACGGGTTCTGTTCGTCGGGCCCGAGCGTGACTCGGCCGTCGAGTGCGTCGCGAAACACCGACTTCCGCGACTCGGAGAGGTTCTCGAAGCGGGCGGTCTTGTTGTCGGGCCATTCGTCTGCTTGACTCTGGTTCTCCAGTTTCGACACGGAGACGAACTCGGTCCCGTACGCCGGGTCGCCGGTCGTCATCGTCGCCTCGTCGGCCGCCGTTGAGTTGTTAGTCATTATCGGGGCGGTCGTCGGTGTTCCGTCGGTCGTCGTCGCAGTTGAACTGGGGCCGCCGGCACAGCCGGCGACGAGGAGGACACAGAGAACCAAACCGACGCGCCAAGTGAGGGCCATTCGTCAATATGATGTTGAACTGACGACAAGTGTCTTGTGTGGCGTCTGTGGAGGCTGTCGCCGTTGGTCGTGGTTGGCTTCGTGGTGCACACGTTCATCTACCAAGGTACCGGAACCGACTCCCCGTCAGCTCTGACACAAGACTTTCACTAACCTCGTGTCAAGAGTAACCAATGTTCGAGACACCGGCGTCAACCCAGGGATACGGTCCGGCCGTCGCAGTCTTTTGGGTGTACGTTCTCATCGCACTCGGGGTTACGCTGGGGCTTCGTCAGCTCGGGCTCCTGGATGAAGCGACGCTGTACGTCTTTCTTGGAGTCGGACTCGTCCTCCTCAAACCGTTCGTCCCGCTGTTCAAGCGGTACTCTCCGTAGTGGCATTGACTACCGAGCGTTCACTTCCGCCGAATCCTACACTTTCACCCCGCTCATGGCGGACCCTCTTACCGCCTCGCTCCGAGGGCGTCGGTATGGAAACACGACGAGGCGAACCCCCGTCGGACCCGACGGCCCTCTTTCGAGCTATCGTCTCGAAACTCCGCGAGACACGCCGCGGGGTCCACCAACACCGGATGGCGCAGGCGCTCCTTCAGAAGGACGCCAACGGGTCGCGGCTGGTCGGACTCGACGAGGACACCGAGCGGGCGGTCTTCTTCAACCCCGCGTCGCGGACGCTCGAACTGATACCCTTCGACCGGGAGGGAACGCACGAGGAGCGCGCGGAGGTGCTGTCGCGTCGGCTGAGCGACCCGTCGTCGTGGGTCGAGGCCAACGCGGCGAGGCTGTCGTGGGTCCACCCGCACTTCCGGTGGGCCTGCGGGTTGGACGACGCCGGGCGGTCGTGAGCCGAGAATCGTACGTCGTGGCCGACCGTGACCGGTGTCCGACCGTGAAGAATTATACGCACGCCGCGCGCACAACACGTCCATGAACGACGAGGAACTCGACGAACTCCGGTCGTCGCTCACGCCATACGAGTCCAGCGGTGGCGTCACCACCTACCAGAACACCGTCTCTATCGCCTGTCCGGCGTGCGAGAAACCGTTCGACGACTTGGTCGTCTGCGAGAACGACTACAACAGCCTCGAACTGAGCATGATGCTCGACCTCTGTGTGACCCAGCACGACGGCGACGTGCTGCTGTTCACGCACAAACAAGAGGAGTAACGCGGCCGGCGACGGCCGGACGCGGTCCACCGTTTCAGTCTCGCAGTTACCAGTCCGTCACCCCGCGCCCGTCTCGCCGGTAGCGGTCGGTGAACTTTCGTCGGCCAAAAACGAGTGGTTGTGCGACGAACGACCGGTTATTCGCGCGGCGGGAGGCCGTTTTCGTCGATGACTTCGCCGTCGTCGTCGACGGTGACGATGCCGCGGTTGTTGACCGCGTAGGGGTCCAAGCCGACTTCTTGGAGGAACTGCTTGTAGAGCCGTTCGGCCGTCTCGGCGTCCTTCTGGCGGTCCGAGGCGCGGTCACAGAGTTCGACGAGGTCCTCGGGCACGTCGTTCTCGTGGACGATCCAGTGGTTGATGAGGTCCGACAGCCGCCGGATGGGCGAGGTGAAGTGGCCGTAGATGTCGAAGTTGAGCGCGTAGTGGCCGCCGAAGGGGTCGTTCATGTACTTCGCGCGGGGCATGACCTTCAGCACGGCGCGCTGAATCTTGTTGAGGGTGCGGGAGTTCGCGCTCTCCAAAGCGTCGTTGACGGCCTTGCGGGGCTCGTCCCACGACGTGGACTTGATGCTCACGCCGTCGAGTTCGGTGATTTCGCGGAGCGCCTTGTCCCACTGGTCGGGGGTCGGCTGCGGGTGGACGCGGTACATCGCCTCGACGCCGCGGTTCCACATGAGTTCGTGCGTGACGGCCTTGTTCGCCTTCAGCATGCACTCTTCGATGATGGTATGGGCGCGGTCGCGGCTCGGGTTGAGGACCAGCGAGCCGTCTTCCTTGCGCTGTTCGTGGAGTTGGTCGGCGAGGTCGAAGACGAGGGAGTTCTCCTCGTGGAGGGGGAGGTCGGGGTCTTCCAGCCGGTTTTCACACTGCGTGTAGGTGAGCCGTTCGTTGGAGTGGATGACGGACTTGTAGATGTCGATAGACTCGAACGAGAGCGTGTCTTTCTTGATCTCCATCTCGACGGTGTGGGCGAGGCGGTCCTCCTCGGGGACGAGAGAACAGACCGTCTCGGCCAGCGCCGGCGGGAGCATGTGGATGGTGTAGGCGGGGAGGTAGACGGTGTTGCCGCGCTTGACGGCCTCGGCCCACATCTCCGAACCGGGGTGGACGTAGTGGGTCACGTCGGCGATGTGGACCCACAGCGTGTACGTCTCCTCGTTCTCGCGGATGCTTAGGGCGTCGTCGAAGTCCTGGGCGTCGACGGGGTCGGTCGTCCACGTCGTGAGGTCTCGGAGGTCCTTGCGGTGTTCCAACTCGTCTTCGATCTCCTCGTGGACGCCGTCGGTGCGCGCACGCGCCTCCGAGAGGACTTCCGGCGGGAACTTGTCTCGAATCTCGAACTCCTCGAACAGGTCCTCGCGCTTGTTCTGGAGGTGTCGCGCGAGTTCGGCGTCTATCTCCACCGGTCCTTGCCCTTCGGCGGTCCCGGCGTACGCCTGCGCGTCGTCTGACATAGCCCCGACTAGACGGGGCAGGGAGAAATGAGTGTCGGGCACGAGCCGCGACGAGAAGGAAACGATATCGCTCGCGACCACGACCTCGGCCGTCTCGGCGACGGTCCGACGGCTACGTCCTCAGCGGCCGCGCTCGCCGGGCGATTCGTACCGTTCTTTGACCGCGTCGAAGTAGCGAAGCAGGAACTCCTCGTTGGAGATGCTGTGTTCTTCGATGTCGATGAGGAGGCCTTCGAGTTCCTCGCGGGGCTGGTGACAGAGCCCCCGATAACAGGACTTACAGAGGTGTTCGAACCGCTTGCCGTGCCGTTCCCAGCGGTTTCCCTCTTTGTCGTACTCACGCGCCGCCGACCGGAGGACCGCGTCACCGCATGCGATGCACACGACACGTTTCCGGTCCCCGTTCGTCCGGGAGCGCCACATATCGTTGGAGTGGACCCAATCGTACTTAGCAGTTTATCCTGTCACAGTCTGACGCGCGTCGGACATCAACGGGGCAGGTCGGGTCGCGCCCGTCAGACTCCGGGCGGTGTCGCCGACTACTCGATTCGGAGCGGTCGATTTATCGGCCGTGAGCGTCCACGACCCGGTATGAAGGTCAAGTCCCGCCACCACCTCCGAAGCGACGAAATCGACGCGCTGTGCGACTCCATCGAATCGTCCCTCGGCGTCGCCCTCGACGGCGACGCGTTCGAGGCGGTCGAGTTCGCCGACGCCGACTACGAGGTCGTCCTCGTCGACGGCGAGCCGGCGGTCATGTACGTCGACGACCAGCCGTTTCTCACGGTCAAGGGCGCGAACCAGTTCCCGCCGACGACGAACGTCGTCACGGTCGACGCGGGCGCGGTTTCGTTCGTCTCCAGCGGGGCCGACGTGATGCGCCCCGGCATTACCGAGGCCGACGACACCATCGAGGCGGGCGACCTGGTCGTCATCGCGGAGGAGACCCACGGCAAGGTGCTCGCCGTGGGTCGCGCGCTCGAAGACGGGGCCGACCTCGTCGGCGACTCCGGCAAGGTCGTCGAGTCAATCCACCACGTCGGCGACGACCTCTTCGAGTTCTCGGTCTGACCCGCGGTCGCAGGACTCGGCGCACGCCGTGTGCGCTCCTCTCGGCTACGCTTCGGCGTACTTCTCCAGCGCCGCCTCGTACCCCTCCCGCGCCATCGAGAACGTCTCTCGAAGGTCGCGCAGCGGCGTCTCCGTCGCGTCGACCCGGAGGTCGTTGTAGTACGGCTCCATCTCGCGGTCCTCGGTCGAGGTCACAACGACGGCCGCGCTCTGGATAGCGAGGTCGTCGCGCTTGTCGCCGCCCGCGGCGTGTCCCGCGCCGAGCGCGTCGATGAGGCGCTTCGCGAGCGGTTCGTCGCCGTCGGCGTTCCGCTCGTAGGCGTCGGCGGCGGCTTCGACGACTTCCGCGCCCGTGAGCAGGTTGCCGGCGACGGTGTAGTCGTCGCCCTCGCGGTGGCCCGCCCAGCCGAGGCAGTCATCGCCGGTGAAGGCGAACGTCGCCTCGGAGCCGACGCCGTGGAGTTGTCGCTCCGCCCGGCCGTCGTCGGCGTTTAACAGCGCCTGCAGGGTGTCGTCGACGGCGAGACCGTCTTCGAGGTAGTCCAGACCCTTCTCCCCGAGTTCGACGTTCGTCAGCGCCTGTGTCGCCACCGCGCCGTGTTCACTTGCAAACGGACAGAGTGCGCCGACCCCCGGCAGGCGGGTCGTCACGGCGACGCCGAAGCGGTGCTGGTCGTCGCCGTCGGCGTCGACGTACGACTCGCGGACGCAGATGCTGAAAGTCATCGTGTTCGTCTGCTCCCGCGCGCCGCGAGGTAAAAACACCCGGCGAAACGCCGCGCCCGGCGCGCGCGTCGGCCGTCAGCAGGAATCGACGCCTCCCGCGACACCATCCTCGTGTGACGGTGCTGCCGTCGATTCGTCCGGTCTCACCCCTCAGACATGTCTGAAGGGAGACAATCGTCTGACGTAAGAACTAACCCCGTTGTGGCCTCTCTACGTCCTATGGGTATCATGAGTAAGATTCTCGGTGGTGGTGGTTCCCGAACGACCGAGGACTACGTCGAACTCGACCTCGACGACTTCGACACCGCTCGCGGCGACGCCGGACTCTCGGTTCACATCGCCGAAATCGGCGGCCAGCAGGACGTTATCGCCATCAAAGACGCCGTTTACGACGGCAATCTGGTCATCGCGGACATCACCCGTCACACGACCTCCGACAACACGATGGAACACATCATCGACGACCTCCGGCAGGTCGCGCGTGAGGTCGACGGCGACATCGTCCAGAAAGGCGACGACCAGATCGTCATCACGCCGACGGGCATCTCCATCTCGCGGCAGAAGCTCAACGGCTGACAACGGCGGACGACACCCCGCGTACGCACCGATTTCTCCCCGACTCGCAGACGCGAGCGATGCGGTTCGAACGGCCCGAACCGATGCCTATTCGGTCCTCTCGTTCCTAGAGTCGTCCGAATGAGCAAGGACTACATCGAGGTTCGCGGTGCCGAAGAGCACAACCTCAAGAACCTCGACGTTCGCATCCCCCGCGAGACGTTCACCGTCGTCACCGGCCTGTCGGGGTCAGGCAAGTCCTCCCTCGCGTTCGACACCGTCTACGCGGAGGGCCAGCGGCGGTACATCGAGTCGCTTTCGGCCTACGCGCGGAACTTCCTCGGCCAGATGGACAAGCCGAAGGTCGAGGCCGTCGAGGGCCTCTCGCCCGCCATCTCCATCGACCAGAAGAACGGGGCCAACAACCCTCGGTCGACCGTCGGGACCGTCACCGAACTCCACGACTACCTCCGCCTCCTGTACGCCCGCGTTGGCACCCAGTACGACCCCATCACGGGCGAGGAGGTCGGCGAGCAGTCCGC
>NZ_JPES01000109.1:0-40203 GCF_000730175.1 Haloferax sp. ATB1
TTCGAGACGCCGCTCCCGAGCGCGTCGGTCCCGACGCCGACGTGTTCGCCTGCCGCCCGTCGGCCGGCGTTCGGCTGGTCGGCGAGGAGTAAGCGCGAGCCGACGGCTCCGCGTTGAGCCTCGGAAAAATCGGAACGCGGGTCCGTGAGTTCGACTTCGGCTTACGCTTCGTCGAACATAACAGACGCTACGCGTCTGTTGGCTCGACGAGTCGTTTCACTCCTCGTCGAATTACGTCGAGCGAAGCTCGACTGATTTGACTTCGGCTTACGCCTCGTCAAACAGCGCAGCACTCCGTGCTGCTGGCTCGACGAAGCTTACGCCTCGTCGAACAGCGTCTCGCCGTCGACCATGTGCGCTTCGACGGTGTCCATGTCCAGCGTCACGCCGAGACCCGGCTTCTCCGGAATCTCGATGTAGCCGTCCTTGATGACCGTCTCCTCGACGAGGTCGCCCCACCAGCCCAGCTCGTAGGAGTGGTATTCGACCGCCAGCGAGTTCGGAATCGCCGTGCCGACGTGTGCGGAGGCCATCGTCGCCACCGGCGACGAGACGTTGTGCATCGCGACCGGCACGTAGTACTGGTTCGCCACGTCCGCGATCTTCTGCGTCTCGCGCATTCCGCCGACCTTCGGCATGTCGGGTGCGACGATGTCCACGGCCTGCTTCTCGATGAGGCGGCGCAGTTCCGTCACGCGGTAGCGGTTCTCGCCGACCGTGATGGGCGTGAGCGTGGACTTCGTGACCTCCTCCTGCACGTCGAGGTTCTCCGGCGGCACGGGGTCTTCGAGCCACCACACGTCGTAGTCTTCGAGCGCGGCCGCGAGGCGCTTGGCGCTGCCGCCCGAGAACGTCCAGTGGCAGTCGAACGCCACGTCCGCCTTGTCCTTGACGCGCTCTGTGACCTTCTCGACGATTTCGGCCTTGTGCCGAATCTCACCGGGTCGCAGGTGGCGGTTCGCGCGGTCCTTCTCGAAGCCCGACGGCACGTCGAGGTCGAATTTGAGGGCGTCGTAGCCGAGTTCGTCGACCACGCGCTCTGCCTCGTCGGCGCACGCTTCGGGGTCGGCCTCCTCTTCGGTATGACAGTCGCAGTAGACCCGCACCTTGTCGCGGTACTTCCCGCCGAGAAGCTGATAGGCGGGGACGTCGAGAATCTTGCCCGCGAGGTCGTGCAGCGCGATTTCGATGCCCGCGATGGCGGTGACCGTGACGCCCTCGACGGAACCCTCACCGGACATCTTCTGGACGAGGTGCTCGTACAGACGGTCGATGTCGAGGGGGTTCTCGCCGATGACGAACGGCTTCATGCGCTCGATGAGTTCGGGGACGCCCGCGCCCCAGTAGGCCTCACCGGTGCCGACGATACCGGCGTCGGTGTAGATGCGGACGAGCGTCCACGGGAAGTTGCCGTCGACCATCGTCGTCTGCACGTCGGTGATTTCGACGTCGCGACCGCCGCCGCGCTTGGCCGTCACGCCCATCGTCTCCGCCGACAGCTCCCGCATCGTGTACTCCGCGTTCGGATCGTGCAACTCCGCGTAGTTTACCGGCATGCTTAATTCGTGCTACGCATGCGTAGTAAGTCCTTCTATCGGCGTAATTTCGTGGCTTCGTTGCAGGCGCTATCTCAAAAGACACCCAGAAGCAGACTGCCTGAGTTAGTCGGTCGTCACGCGGTCGAGAACTTCGTCATGCGCCTCTCCGTTGGACGCGACGAGGCCCTCACACCCGGGCATCCATTGGTTACCACGGACATCGGTCACAGTACCGCCAGCCCGCCTGACCAGAGAGACACCAGCGATGGTGTCCCACGGATTGGGGTCGGGTTGCTCCGAGGCGGCGACGTCTAGCGTTCCACAGGCGACCATCGCTAACGTCACCTGCGCACATCCCAGTCGGCGCAGATCCCCGAATCGGATAACAAGTCGTCTGAGGAGGTCGCCGAATTCGGCGTCGCGGTCGGGGCCGTAGCGCAGGATGGGGGCGACAACGAACTCATCGAGGTCAGTCTTCGAACTAACTGTAATCGGGTTCCCGTTCCGGGTCGCACCGTCCACGGTCGCCGCGTAGACGTCGCCGAGTGCTGGAGCGACAGTCGTAGCCGCCACAGTCTGGTGGTCTCGAACACACGCTACCGTCGTCGTCCACAGCTGTGAGCCGTGGACGAAGTTGGTTGTCCCGTCGATGGGGTCGATGACCCATGCGTCGCCGTCTTCGGGGACGGACTTGCGCTCATCTTCCTCCTCGCCGACGATAGTCGCGTCAGGGAACGACTCTCGGATGACCGAGATGGTCCGGCGCTGTGTCTCCGTGTCTGCCTTCGTCACGAGATCTAGCTCGACCGTTTAGTGTCGACGGCAAGGTCAGTTCTAAACAGTTCATGTGCGACTTCGGAACCCTCAGTCGCTGCGCGTCGGACGGTTTCGTATCGTGTCATCTCAGCGTACACCAGTAGCCGTGATTCGGCTTCGACCGACATAGCTGTTTGGGCGCGAAGAATTCGAAGAGAGAGGGGTATTCGGGCGCTGACGTGGTATAGCGTGGGTCAGACGATTCGCTCGCCGTGCTCGTCGAACAGCCACGCCTCGTCGGTCTGCATGACCACGCTAACCTCGTCTCGGTCGCGGGAGACCTCCCCTTGCGGCGTCACCGCCGACAGAGACGTATCACCAGAGGTCAGATGGATCGCGTCCCGGTCACCGAGCGGTTCGACGACGTCCAGCCGAGCAGTGAAGTGTCCTCCGTCGTCGCACATACTCAGATACTCCGGACGGATACCGTAAACAACAGTCTGACCGTCCTGTACTTCGGCGGCCTGTTCGTCGGTTGCGGGAATTCGGCAGAAGTCACTCGCGAAAGTGATACCAGAGGCCGTTCGCTCGACGGTACACTCCACGAGATTCGGTGACGGCGACCCGATGAAGTCGGCGACGAACCGGTTCGCTGGCTCGTTGTAAATCTCGTAGGGCGTTCCGATCTGCTGGACGTAGCCGTCGTTCATCACGACGATTTTGTCGCCGAGCGTCATCGCCTCTTCCTGGTCGTGAGTGACGAACACCATCGCCGTCTCAAGCCGGCGCTGAATCTTTTTCACCTCGACGCGCATGTGGTCGCGAAGGTTGGCGTCAAGCGCCGAGAACGGCTCGTCGAGGAGGAAGGCGGCGGGCTCCATCACCATCGCGCGACCGAGGGAAACGCGCTGTTGCTGACCGCCGGAAAGCGCCGCAGGCTTGCGGTCCAACGTCTCCCCGAGACCGAGTGTCTCGGCCGCCGATTCGACGCGCTCACGCTTTTCAGCTTTGGAGAGGTCGGTTTTCATGTCGAGACCGAACCGGATGTTCTTCCGAACGCTCATGTGGGGGAACAGCGCGATACTTTGGAATACGAACGCCAAGTCCCGGTCTTTCGACTTCAAGCCGGTGATGTCCTTGCCGTCGACGACGATTCGGCCCCCGTCCGGCTCTTCGAGGCCAGCGATACATCGGAGCGTCGTCGTCTTGCCGCACCCCGACGGTCCGACGAGGACGACAAACTCACCACCGTCCATGGAGATGTTCACATCGTCGCAGGCGACGATGTCGCCGCCGTCGAACGTCTTTCTGATTCCTTCGAGGCGGATATGGCCGCCCGAGCTGTCAGTCTCAGATGGGGCCACGCTATCGGTCGCGTCTGCCGTCTGAGCCGTCTCTTCCGTGGTCGTGTCTTCGAGTGCTGTCATGGTGTTTTGTGTCAGACCGTGAATGCGTTTTCGAGGTAGTTGCGCGCGACGAGATACAGTATCGTCGGCGGCGTACCGATGATGAGCGTCTCAGCCATCAGTTTGCCCCAGTAGACTCGCTCGCCAGAGCCACCTCCGATGGTGCCGTACAGGACCGGCACCGCTGGGACCGGACCGGTCCCGGTCGTCAGCAGATTAGCGAACAAGAAGTCGTTCCACCCGGTGAGGAACGCGAGGAAGCCGACCGCGACAATACCGGGCGTCGCGAGGGGGAGGATGACTCGCAGGAACGCCGTGAACTGGGTGCATCCGTACACCTGCGCAGCCTCCTCGATGTCTGTCGGGAGCTTTGCGAAGAAGTCCCGGAGAATCCAGATGGCGAACGGTGTCACGAACACCTGGTAAGCGATAATCATGCCCGGGATGGTGTTGTACAGACCCAAGTCGTTCCAGAGGTCCATGATAGGGATGACGAGCAGGATATACGGGAACATCATCGCCGAGATGATGGCGTAGAACCCGGCCCGCTTGCCGTAGAACTCCTTTCGGGCGAAGGCGTACGCGCCGGGAATGGAGATTGCCAGCGCGACGACAGTCGTTCCGAGTCCGATGAGAAAGCTGTTGACGAGGTTGTCCTGTAGCTCTTCGAACCCGCTCGCCCACGCATCGAGCGTCGGGTTCTGCGGGATGATGTGCGGGGCACCGAAGAACTCGCTCGGGGGCATGAACGACACCGAGAAGATGAACGCCAACACGACAAGGTTGAACAGGACGAGGAACGAGATGACCCCGTAGGTCGTCGCCTTGAGCGTCACCGCCGTCACGTCGAAGTCGTCGGTGCTCATTGTGGGCCCTCACTTGTCCGCTCGAACTCGCGGATGAATACGAAGACGAATCCAATAGTCATGACCAGTAGGATGACGCCGACCGCGTAAGCGACACCCATCCGTCCTTGTCCGTAGGCGAACCGGTACAACAACACCGCCAGTATCGAAGTGTCGTATCCGGGACCGCCGTTGGTCAGTTGCAGAACCTGCGATATCTTGGTCATGTTCCAGATGATGCGGATACTCAAGGCGACGAGGATGGCGCTTTTCAGTTGCGGGAGCGTCACTCTGAGGAACGTCTGGACGCGGCCCGCGCCGTACATCCGCGCGCTCTCGTACAGTTCTTCGGGGATGCTCTCGAGGCTCGCCGATATGATGAGGAACATGAACGGCCAGAACGTCCACGTCGTCACGAAGAGGATGACGCCGAGGGACGCACCGCCGTCGCTTCCCCAGTATATGGTCTCTTCGAGGAGCCCCCATTGCGTCAGGTAGCCGAATATCGGGCCGAGGTCCGGCTGGAGGAGGTACGCCCAGATAGTCCCCGTGACAAGTGGCGGAACCGTGTACGAGATGAGGAACACGCCGGTGACGAAGCTCTTACCCCGGCGAATCTCGCGCACCGCGAGCGCCGCCACGAGGGCGACGCCAAGTTGGAGGACCGTCGTGAGCGAGAAGACGAGCGTGGCTCTCAACGAGGTGTAAAACGGCTCCCAGTCGAAGAGGAACCGGTAGTTCTCCAGACCGACCCAGGCGGGTTCGCCGCCGAAGGGCCAGTCGTTAAAGCTCATGTAGAACCCCTGCGCGAATGGGAGCCACATGAGAAGCACCAGGAAGGCGAGGACCGGAAGGATGAGCAGATACGCGAACCAGTTCTCAGAGAGAGTTTCGCGGTAGCTCCGACGCCCAGCCCCCGAGGTCGAAGCGGTTCTGAGTCGACATCCTTCTCAGAGCTCTATCTGATTGCGTATCTGTTCTGCGGCGCGCGTGCAGGCCTCTTCGGGTGCGAGTTCCCCGCGAACGGCCTCTTGGAACAGCGGGCCAGCGATGTTGTACTGGATGGCGTTCATCTTCGGGTGACTCGACCAACCGTGTTCCATCCCGTCGACCGTCGTTCGAAGGCTGGAGATGTAGTTACTCGCGCCTAGTGCCGGATCGTCACTCAGACCGTCCCACACGTCGCGTCGGACGGGGAGGGTCGCCAACGAACGGGGGACCTCTTTTTGAAACTCCGATGAGAGGAGTTTGTTTATCCACTGAATCGCCAGTTCCTCCCGCTGGTCCCACACGTCCTGCGAGACGCCATCCGGTTTGCGCATGAGAGCGACACACTGAGTGAAGAATTCGCCGCGGTTCCCCGCCGCACCTTCCCACGAGGGTCCGAACACGATAGTCCCGTCTTCGAGCATCTCCGAGGCCCGACTACGGAACAGGCCGAGATCCTTCGTACTGCCTTGATACATGCTCACCTTGCCCTGAATGAGCATCTGTGCGACGCCCTCGTTGGAGGCCGTCGGTGCCTTGTCCGACGAGAGGCCGTATTTCTGGTAGAGGTCGACGTACTGTTTCGTGGCCGTCTTCCAGGCCTCGGAATCGTAGTTCACGTCGGACCAGTCCTCGTTCATGTACATCCCGTCGTAGCCGCCCTCGGACGCGGCCCAAGTCACGAGCGCCTCGTCGGTCACGTCACCCTGTGCGCCGTAAATCTGGAAGCCGTAGTCGCCGGGACCATTCTCCTGTAACTGGGTCGCAATTTCGACGAGGTGGTCGTAGTCCTGTGGGGGAAAATCCTCTTCGATAGAGAGCCCCGCCTCCTCGAAGTGGTCGGCACGCGCGATGAACGGTGCGCCGACTTCCATCCCGACCGGAATCTCGTAGAGGTCCTTCTCGAAGCCGCGGTAACAGCTCTGCGAGAGTTCTAGCGCCCACTCGATGTTCGAGAGCGCTTCGTCGTCGAGGCGGTCTCGATACTTGCTGACCGGTTTCACCCACGAGGGATCGATGAACTGCCCGTTAAGGGAGTTGGTCGAGTCGTAGATGACCGGTCGGTTCCCGTTTTGGATATTATTCTTCCACTTGCCGCCGTTGATATCGTCCCAACTCGCCCAGTTCATCTTCATCTGGACGTCGTGTCCCTGTTGGAACTCCTCTACGGTCGACTTCATCAACTCCTCTGCGACCTGGGACTGCGAGTGGAAGTACTCCCAGTATTCGAGCGTGTTCGCGGCCTCACCCGAGCCACCGGAGCCGTTGTTACTCCCAGTAACGCTACTGAGACATCCAGCCGATGCCGCAACGCCACCGAGCGCCGCTGCTTTAACAAACTGCCGTCTAGTGTGGTTGGTAGACATTCCCAGTCTGGGACATGGAGGCGCAGCATATATAATTTAGGTCCATTAGGAATGTTGCGGTGTCGTCAGTCGGAGGCGACAGTCGGTAATATAATCCTCAAAAGCACCACGTATATATCTCCCTCGGAAGCAATAAGCAACCGAGCGCTTGAGGAGACTCTCAGCCCTCGGGTCGAGAGGAAATTACAGTCATGATCGGAAATCCAGACGTGGTCGTCTTACGGCAAGGAACACACGGACTCCCAGCGGAAGCGTACGTCGAAGAACTCCGCGAGCGGTTGCCCAACCGCACGGTTGCACTCGCCCGGACTCCCGCTGAGGAGCGCGAACTAATCAGCAACGCGACTGTTGCTTCCAGCGTCGAAATCGACGAAGAGCTCCTGTCAGAGGCGGAGAACCTCGAACTGTTTGCTGGGATCGCCGCCGGGTACGGGCACTTACCGCTCGACGTGTTCTCTGACATGGGCGTCGCCGTCACGACCGCCTCGGGCATCCACGCACCGAACATCGCCGAACAAGTCGTCGGCTACATCCTCGCGTCCACGCGGCGTTTCAAAGAGGGATGGCGTCGCGAACAGCGCCACGAATGGCGGCACTATCAGGCGGGTGAACTACGCGGGAGTACTGTCACAGTCGTCGGTCTCGGCTCCATCGGGTCTGCAGTCGTCGACCGATTATCGGGCTTCGACGTGGACACTATCGGTGTCCGGTACACCCCCGAAAAGAGCGGGCCAACGGACGAGGTCATCGGCTACGACGAGCGCGACTTCCACGACGCGCTCGCTCGAACGGACCATCTCGTCATCGCGTCGCCGCTCACGGACACCACCCGAGGGCTCGTCGGCGCGGCCGAACTGGAGACGCTCCCACAACACGCGACTGTCACCAACGTCGGGCGTGGACAGATCATCGACACCGACGCACTCGTACGGGCGATTCAGTCGAACGATATCGGCGACGTCTCGCTCGACGTGACCGACCCCGAGCCGCTCCCGTCGGACCACCCCCTCTGGCAGTTCGAAAATGTGACAATCACGCCGCACAACGCAGGACACACACCAGCTCATTGGAGCCGACTCGCGGACATTGTGGCGAGAAACGTGGCGGCTCTCGAAGAAGGCGACGACGAGCTCGAAAATCAGGTCGTCCCGTAACCGACGTCGTACAAACCGTTGCGAATTTTCGCGGACACTCGTTCAACAGTATCGAATAGTTGCGTTTCTGAAGATGACCGTACGCTTATTACGATAGGTCAGAGACAGAGTCGTATGGCTGGAAATCGCGACGAAGGTGGGTCGAAAAACAGGATTAATTCTATTGAACGCGCGTTCAATATAGTTGACTTTCTCGAGGGTGAGCGAGGCGCGACGGTGACAGAGACCGCTACTGCGCTCGACACCCCGCAAAGTACAGTTCACATATACCTGAAGACGCTCGAATCACTCAACCTCGTCGTCCGGGACGGAGACAGCTACCGGCTGGGGTTCCGGTTCCTGAAGTACGGCGGCGGTGTTCGGAACCGGTCGAGACTCTATCGAACGGCGAAACTGGAAGTCGACAAACTCGCGCGAGAAACGGGTGAAGTGGCCAACCTCGGTATCGAGGAAAACGGCCTGCGCGTCCTCCTGTACAAGTCCGAGGAAGCGGACGCAATCCACGATAACGCACCCATCGGCGAGTACACCAATATGCACTGGACCGCCCTCGGCAAGGCGATGCTGGCGCACTACCCCCCTGAGCGGGTCGAGGAAATCATCGACCAACACGGGCTCCCAGAAGCAAACGAACACACGATAACCACGCGCGAGGAACTCTACGAAGAACTCGAAGAGACGCGAGACCGCGGCTACTCGATAGAGGACCAAGACCGCCGCCAGGGCGTGCTCACCATCGGCGTCCCGATCATGGATCAGCGAACGAACGAAGTAATAAGCGCAGTCTCGGTGTCCGGACCAGTAAGCCGCGTGCGTTCTCCTGAAACGATGGCAGAACTGGCCGACGCTGTAAAGAGCACCGCCAACGTCATCGAACTGCGATACGCCCACTACTGAACCCGAACCCAACTTCAGGTCCAGATAAATGTCATAAATATGTCCCGTTTCTGTTCAATACTGTTGAACGCTTCTTCGGTTATCAACTTCACCGCACAGACAGCCACGCGGCCACTCACTCACCTCGACCTCCGACACCTCGTTGGAGAGTTTTGGATTACAATCTTATTTTTGTAATCCACGTTCGTCGAAGCACGAGCCACCTCGTCGACAGCAACTTCACCATGATCATACGGAACGACCAGAAAGTCTCTCATCTTCAGGCTCAACCGGAACGCTGACCTTCCGAGTGACGCCACGACAGCACGATGCGCTCCTCTTCAGCGAACTCCTGGTCGCGTTCCCGGCGCTCGCCATCTTTTATCTCGGCCGGTTCGCGGCCGCCGGATCGAGCGGCGGGAGAGGTTCCACAACCTCGGACGAAGAGTGGGGCCACCGCCCAAGAATGATATATCGTCATATGGTATATTTCTGTTTCAGGCCTCGCCCGCGAACCGAGAAGCTCGTACAGGCTACCTCTCGCCACAAGCACAGCTTTTGCGGCAGTCAGTACGGCGCCGGATGTGGAAGAGCAGGACAGTGACGGCGAGATACTGACGGGAGAATAATGGCGGTAGCTCCACAGTTCAAACCGCGTAGGAAGACGACTACAGAAACGAAGCGACCCCGGTAGTCAGTCGTTTCCGCGTGCGGCGCTTCCAGCGCCTGCGTCCGGGATCCGCAGCACGTCCGGGTCGGCGTCCGGTCCGAGCGGTTCGACACGCACGCTCGACACTTTGTACTCCGGAATGCCGGCCTGCGGGTCAAAGGTCTCCTGCGTGAGTTTGTTGACCGCGCCGGCCGCGAAGTGCATCGGGATGAAGAGCGTTCCGTCGCCGACGCGGTCGGTCACGGTCGCCTTGACCACGATGTCGCCGCGGCGGGATTCGACCTTGACGTACTCGCCGTCCGAAACGCCGAGTTCCGCGGCTGTCGTCGGATTGATTTCGATGAAGCTCTCGCCGACGTGGCTCATGAGGCCCTCGACGCGTCGGGTGATCTGTCCGGTGTGCCAGTGGTAGAGGACCCGCCCGGACGTGAGCGTAAGGGGGTACTCCTCGTCGGGGACTTCGCCGGGGTGGCCGCCGTCCGCCGGCACGAAGCGGGCCAGCCCGTCGTCGAAGTTGAAGTTCCCTTCCTCGTAGTCGTAGAGATACGGCGTGCCGGGGTGGTCTTCGTCCCAGCACGGCCACTGAAGTCCGTGCTCGTCGCCCGATTCGAGACGCTCGTAACCGACGCCCCCGTAGATGGGAGTCAGGTCGCTAATCTCGTCCATCACTTCCCGCGGGTGGTCGTAGTCCCAGTCGTAGCCCAGTCTGGTCGCCAGTTCCTGCGTAATCTCCCAGTCCTGGCGCGCCTTTCCGGGTGGTTCCGCGGACGCCCGAACCCGCTGTATCCGGCGCTCGGTGTTGGTGAACGTGCCGTGTTTCTCCGGCGAGGTCGCCGCCGGCAGCACCACGTCCGCGTGCTCTGCGGTCTCCGTCATGAAGATGTCCTGTACGACGAGGAAGTCCAAGCTATCGAGCGCCTTGCCGGCGTGCTGGATGTCGGGTTCCGAGAGCGCGGGGTTCTCCCCGACGATGTACATCCCGCGGAGATTCCCCTCGTGGGCCTCGGCGAGCATCTCCGGCACCTTTGAGGCCGGGTTCCGCCGGTGGGCGCTCGCCCCACACCTCGGCGAACTTCTCGCCGACCTCGTCGTCGGCCGGGTCCTGGTATCCGGGGAGACTGCCGGGCAGGGTCCCCATGTCGCCGCCGCCGCCCTGCACGTTGTTCTGGCCGCGGAAGGGCGACAGTCCGGCACCCGGTTTCCCGACCTGCCCGAGCGTGAGCGCGAGGTCGGCCATCGCGAGGAGGTTCTCCGTGCCGTGACTGGATTGGGTCATGCCCATCGCCCAGCCGAAGACGACGTTCTCGGCGTCGGCGAGCGTCTCGGCGGCCGACTGCAGTTCGTCGGGTGAGACGCCGGCCAGTTCCTCGACTTTCTCGGGGGTGAACGCCTGGACCTTCCGTTTGACCGCGTCGAATCCTTTCGTGTTCCGTTCGATGAACGTCTCGTCGTGCAGGTCGTGTTCGATGAGGTATCGGATGAGTCCGTTGAGCCACGCCACGTCGTAGCCGGGCGTCGTTCTCGTGTACTGGTCGGCGTGTTCGGCGATGCCGATTTTCCGGGGGTCGAACACCACGAGGTCGGCCCCGTCGCGGACGTTCTGCTTGATGCGAGTCGCCAACACCGGGTGTGACTCGGTCGTGTTCGACCCGCTGATGAGGTAGGCGTCGGCCTCGCCGATGTCCTCGTTGATGCGGTTCGTCATCGCGCCGTAGCCGAGCGTCTGTTGGAGCGCCGCCACCGTCGACGAGTGGCAGAGCCGGGCGCAGTTGTCGATGTTCTTCGTGCCGAGCACCTGCCGCGCGAACTTCTGGACGAGATACGCCTCCTCGTTGCTCCCTTTCGACGACGCGAGGCAACTGACCGCGTCGACGCCGTGTTCGTCCTGAATCCCGCGGAGTTCGCCGGCGACGTAGTCGAGCGCCTCGTCCCACGACGCCGCCTCGAACTCGCCGTCTTCGTTTCGAATCAGTGGCTTCGTGAGCCGCTTCTTGCTGTTGGCAAAGTCGTGTCCGAACTTCCCCTTCACGCACGTCGAGAAGTTGTTGGCCGGGGCGTTGTCCGGGTCGTCGACGGGTTGGACGCCGAGGGCGTTACCGTCTTTACCCCACATCTCGAACCGGCAGCCGACCGCACAGAACCCGCACGTCGTCTCCGCTTTGTCGATTTTGCCCAGTCGATAGTCGCTGACGAGCGACGCGATGTCGAATAGCCGACCCTCCGGCAGTGTCTGCGCCGCGATGTTCTCGGCGGTGTGTTCGCCCGCGAGCATGGCCTTCCGACCGTACTCCCCGAGGAAATCGGACGCTCGGCGTTTGCTCTGGGCCATGTATCGGGCGACGCCGCTTCGTCCCTCCTGTCCCGCCTCGGCTTCGCCACCGGCACTCCCCGCACTACCGGGGGCGGGCGAGCGGTTCGGTGCCGTCGTGTCGTCGAGGGTCTCTACCTCCTCGTGTTCGATGACGTTCCCGACGGAGTTCCGCTGCGTGAACCCCGGGAGCGGGAGCGTCCCCGCGCCACCGATGTCCTTCTCGGTCAGCGCGCCGGTCGGACAGACCGTGGCACAGTGCCCACAGGAGACGCAGTCGGAATCGGCCATCGTCTCGGCGTCGGACTGGAAGCCGATGCGGGTGTCCTCTCCGGAGCCCTCGATACGGAGGACTCCTTCGACCTGAACGTCGTTACAGCCCTCGACGCACCGGTTACAGAGGATGCACTTGTTGCGGTCGATCTGAATGAACGAGGAACTGTCGTCGAGCGGTTCGTATTCGCTGCGGTCGTCGAAGACGCCGTAGCGCGGGTGGTCGACCCCCTCGCTGATGGCCGTCTCCTGGAGTTCACACCGGCCGTTCCCGTTACAGGTCGTACAGCGCAGATTGTGATTGGAGAGGACGAGGTCGAGGTTGACGCTCCGGCACTCCTCGGCGGTCGCCGTGTCGGTCTCGACCGTCAGTCCGTCCGTCGCCGGGAACGAACAGGAGGGGACGACCCCGTGTTCGTCCGTCTCGACCATGCAGGTTCGGCACTCGCTCCGAGGGCCGATTTCGTCGCTCGCGTCGCCCTCGCGGTCGTAGTAGCAGAGCGCCGGAACGTCGGCGTCCTCGTCGAGGCTGTCGGCGCCGGGGTCAACGCTCACGACCTCGTCGTCGACGGCTTGCATGGCGTCGATGACGGTCGACCCCGGCGGGACGGTGACCTGCGTTCCGTTGACGGTGACCGTCGTCGGGGTCTCGCCGTCGGTGCCGACGGGCGGGTCGTTTGCGGTCCCGGTCTCGAACTCCGCCGTGACCGGCGTCTCGTGCTGCGGGTCGTCTATCTCCGGAACGCCCGGGAGTGGGTCGTCAGTACTCATAGTTTGTCAGAACAGGTTCCGCTCGGACAGCGGCCGTCGGCGTGTGCTTCGAAACTCGATTCGAACTCGTCTATCGCAGTCAGCACCGGTCGCGGTGCATCGGCGCCAAGCTGGCAGTTGCTCGACTGGGTCATGACCCGACCGAGTTCGCGTATCTTCTCCCGGTCGAACGAGCCTCGGTAGACCGCTCGCAACAGTTCGGTGAGTTGGACGGTTCCCTCCCGTCCCGGCACGCACCGCCCGCTGTTGGCCTCCGAGGCAAAGCGCGCTCGGTCTCCGGCAGTCGCGACCGCACACCGCTCGTCGTTCAACAGTTCGACGACGCCTTCCGTTCCGAGGCCGGCCGCAGTCAGTCCGGCCGCGGTCGGTGTGACGTCCAACGTCCGGGTGAGGCCGCCGAAAACCCCGCCAACGCAGGCCATCTTGAACGACCCCTCCAGTTCGACGGCGTTCCGAACAGCCGAGAGGTGGGCGTCCGAACCGGCCTCTATCGTCGCGGGCGCGGTCACGTCGCCGGTGACAGTTAGCAGTCGCGTCGTCGATTCGGCGTCTCTATCGGTGCCCTCGGAGTCCGAGAGCGCGAGACGTATCTGGGCGAAGGTCCGCGGCGTATGGATGACCGTGGGGCGACCGTAGAGTCCGTACTCGGCCGGTGTCGGCGGCTGGAGACGGGGCTCGATTCTATCCGCACCCTCTATCGCTTCCAGCGCCGCCGTCGGCTCGCCGGCGCGGTACTCGTCCGGACCAGTGACGACTCCCGGCACGACCGGGAGTTCGTCTGCGGCGGCGTCGATAGCCTCCTGAAGATGTGCTTGGAGTTCGGTGTCGGTCTCGGCGAGGTGGATGACCGCGTCAGTCGTCCCGAGGTACTCGGCGACGGCCGCCACTCCGTCGAGCACCGACATCGGCGACCCGGCGAGGAGCGTTCGGTCCGCGCGCTGGCGGTCGTCCGCGTCGTTCGCGTTCACGACGACGACCGGGTCGCCGTCGGTCTCTCGTGCGCGTTGCCAGGCGTCTGCGACCGGTTCGTCAGCGGTGGCGTCGCCTCTGCCTCGACCGACGAGTCCGGCGTCCGCGATGGCGCCCGCGTCCCTATCGAGCGAGTAGAACTGATACGCTGTCGGGTCCAGCGGGTCGACCCATCCACAGGGGCCGAGGACGCGCCGCGTTCCTACCGCGAGCGGCCCGTCGGTCGGAACTGGCAGCGTCGTCGTCTCGGCGTCGTGTTCGACGACTGCCGCGGCACCGTCCGTCGGTAACTCCCCTTCTTCCATGGCGGTGACGAGGTCTCGGACCCTCGATGGCTCCGGGGCCGGAAAGAACGCGGTCCGCCCCGCGTCGGTCGCGAGAACCAACGGGTCGTACTCGCTGATTCCGGTGGGTCCCGTCCGGAGGACCGTGACGGAGTCGGCGGTACCGCGTGCGGCGCTCAAAGCGCGCTCGCCGTGTTCCGTCCGCCCGGCTCCCGAGACCCGGAGTACCGGCGACCGGACTGCGTTTCCTGTGCGACTCATTCTCACAGTTGAAGAGACACGGCGGGCTTAAAAAATCATCCCAACCAACTCGCGTCGGAGTGCGACTTCGACGTGTCCGGGAAATCGAACTCGAAATCGGCACGAGCGCGAGTGGGCGGGGAGACAGGTGACTGCCCCAGACGGGACAGTGAGCGGAGCAAAAAGCTAAGGCGGCGACGCGTCGTCTACCGTGATGATGACCAACCCACGGTTCGACGACGTGCGAGAGAAGGCGGCCGACGCGACTCGCGAAGACGACGTCCAGTCCGTGTACACCGGACTCGTCCACGACGACGGTCGACAGGAGTACTACTTCGCCAACGACACCGAAGAGGCGTCGGAGTTACGCGAGACGGCGGCGGTCCAACTCGGGATGTTGGTTCGCGTCCTCGCGGACCGCTCCGAGAGCGACATCGAGGAGATTACCGACCTCGCGGCCGAGCGAGCCGAGAACATGCGATTGGAGTAGCCGCCGGCTGTGGAGCCGACTGCTCGGAAACACATGCTTGTCGGGACGAGTCGGCTCGAAAAATGCCGGGCGCGTCGGAATCGTCGAGCGCCCTTCAGAGATCAGCGGCGTTTCGTCTACTCGGTCACCGCGACTGCTTCGATTTCTATCGCGGCTCCTTTCGGCACGTTTCCGACCTCAACCGCGCTCCGCGCCGGCGGATCTTCGTCGAAGAACTCGCCGTAAACCTCGTTGAACTCCTCGAAATCGTCGATATCGTCGAGGAAGACGGTCGTTTTGAGCACGTCGCCTAAGGACGCGTCCTCGGCGGCGAGAATCGCCGCCACGTTTTCGAGACACTGCTTCGTCTGGTCGTCGACCGAGGCGTCGTCGAGTAGCTCACCGTCGGGCGTGAGCGGGAGCTGTCCCGCGGTGAGGAGTAGCTCGCCGTTCGTCGTCGCTTGACTGTACGCGCCAACAGCCGCCGGGGCATCCGAAGTGCTAATCGTGCGCTTCATGTCCCGGCCGTTTCGGACGGTCCGTATTAAATCCAGTTCGGGGACTGAAGCCGCACACGTCATGTAAGAAACCGGAGTGCTTGTGGGATGTCTCGGCGCACACGCGAGTTGACGACTACCGTTACAGGTGGCAGGGAGACGGTGCATCAACGGTCGGTCCGGAAGGGAGCGCCGAGCGTGACCGGGGCCGTCGACTGCGATTCGGAACCGGGTCGTCGCGGGTGTGTTCTCTGGACGAGTACGCCATGAGAAAAACACAAACAATAAGTTATCTAGTAGTTTGAGAATGCGCTACACCACCCTACTCAACCGTGACGTGTCAGACTTCATGAAAACGAAGTCTACCCGAGCTATAAATGGTGACCGTTCGCAGAGGTTGAGTGGAGTTCACACAATGTCTATGGACGCAGTCGTCTACAAAGGCGAACGAGAGGTCGCAGTCGAAGCGGTCGAAGAGCCCCAGATTCAACACCCGAACGACGTCGTCATCGACATCACGACGACCTGTATCTGCGGGTCCGACCTGCACATGTACGAGGGACGGACGGCCGCGGAACCGGGAATCGTGTTCGGCCACGAGAATATGGGTATCGTCGAAGAAGTCGGCGATGCCGTCAGCGGTCTCGAAGTCGGCGACCGCGTCGTCGCGCCGTTCAACGTCGCCTGTGGTTTCTGTGAGAACTGTGAGAACGGCTACACCGGCTTCTGTACGAACGTCAACCCGGGATTCGCCGGGGGAGCGTACGGCTACGTCGCCATGGGTCCCGTATCAGGGAGGGCAGGCCGAGAAGCTCCGCATTCCGTACGCTGACTTCAACGCGCTCAAGCTACCCGACGGGCGGGAGCACGAGGACTCGTTCGCGCTGCTCGCGGACATCTTCCCGACGGGGTGGCACGGCACGGAGCTCGCCAACCTCGAATCCGGCGACTCCGTCGCTATCTACGGCGCCGGTCCGGTCGGCCTGATGGCCGCCTACAGCGCCAAGCTCAAGGGCGCGGCCGAGATTTACGTCGTCGACCGCGTTCCCAGTCGCCTCGCGCTCGCCGAAGAACACTGTGACGCCACGCCCATCAACTTCGAGGAGGGCGACCCCGTCGAACAGATCAAAGAGATTCACGGCGGCGGCGTCGACAAGGGCGTCGACGCGGTCGGCTACCAGGCCATCGACCCGGACAAGGAAGCCGACTCCGCGTACGACCCCGCCCGGGAGAACCCGGCCGTCGTCATCAACAACCTCATTCGGACGGTCCGACCGACCGGCGAACTCGGCATCCCCGGTCTCTACGTGCCCGACGACCCCGGCGCTCCCGACGAGATGGCCGCGCAGGGCCGCCTCGGCATCGACTTCGGTCTCCTCTTCGAGAAGGGTCAGGCCCTCGGCACCGGCCAGTGTAACGTCAAGGAGTACAACCGAAAACTCCGCGACATGATCATCGAGGGACGCGCCGACCCGAGTTGGGTCGTCTCCCACCGCGTCGACCTCGAAGACGCGCCCGAGATGTACGAGAAGTTCGACAACCGCGAAGAGGGCGTCACGAAGGTCCTGCTGGAACCCTAGGACTAGGAGCAGCGGAGCCTCCTAACCCGGTTCCCACCGATACTCCTTTGCCGGTTTGCCCAGTATCGCGTTCTATGTGTCAGTACTGCAGTTACCGGTACCACGACGGTTGGACGCAGTTGTTGGAGTACGACGAGGTGTATCAGACGGTGATCAGCGGTGAGTCGGAGTCGACCTATGGCTTCCACGAGTCGTGGGACGAACTCCGAGACGAGGTCGACTTCGGCGCGGCCTATTGACCTCCTCCCGCGCCTAAAGTCGTCCCCAGAACGCACAGCGTTCTGGTGTGCGAACGAGACGCAGAGCGTCTCGTCAACGCGGGAATCCCACCATGGGATTTCAGGCCGAGTGCGGCCCTAAGGTTTCAAGACGCATACGTTCCAAGCGTCTCTTGCTGGGTGTCAGCATCGGCTTGGCTGTCTTGTGGGACGGTCAAACGTCCCCCTTCCTCAGCCGAGTCATCGCCAGCCGTGTGTTCTCTTGGATGACTCTCTCCACTGAGGTAGCGGTCTGCAATATTGAGCGCGGCGTTAACGTCTGCTTGGTACTCCGAAACCCAACACGCCGAGTTGGAACACTTGAACGTCGCCTGCTTCGGACGGTAGCCCGTCTCTCCGCAACAGTGGCACGTTTTCGAGGTGTACGCGGGATTCACTGTCTCCACACGAATCCCTTTCTCAGACGCCTTGTAGCGAATCTGAGCGTGCATCTTGGCGAAGCCCCATCCGTGAAGCCGTCGATTCATGAACGCGCCGTAGTCCATGTTCTCACGGATGTGCGTCAAGTCTTCCAGAACCAACACGGGATTCTCGAATCGGTCGGCGTAGGAGACGACCTCCGACGTGACCGTGTGAAGGATGTGGTCGATGTGTCGCCACAACTCGTCGCCGTAGGATTCAGCGATACGTTCGCTTCCGCGTTTTTGAAGGCGTCGAGTCGCCGTGAAGTACGTCTCACGGAGTTGCCGTACTCGCTTGCCTTCGTCGTTCCAGAGGTTGGGTGCAGTCGGGGAGCCGCGCTCGTCACGGTGACACACCGTTAACAAAGAGGCTTCCCCGATGTCTACCCCAATCGGCGTTTCCGCCGAACTGGTCTCTCGTTCCTCCACGTCCCGCGTGGCGACGATGTGAAAGTACCACTCGCCGTCACGGTCGAACAACCGACATTCGCCCATCTTTGCGTCTCCTGCGTGCAACGCTTCCAACCACTCTCGCTGTTCGGGATTCGGTTGCGCGGGCAACCAGAGGTTGTAGTCGTCGTGGTGCGGGATTTTGACGTACCACTCGATAGCGTTCTGTGGCTTGTGGTCGAGCTTCGGGCCTTCGTTCGTGAACCGAACGGGGTGGTCGTCGTGAAGCTCTTTGGCGTCGCTTCCGCCACAGAGTTGTGGGACGTACTTCTTGAGCGCGTTCTTGGCGTAGCCGCTCAGGTCGTAGTTGACTACCACGTCGTTCGCCGCCGACTGTGTGGTGCAGTTAGCGTTGAACGCGGATTCAAGGGCGTCTTGGTACGCCTGTTCCGTCTCACAGAGTTTCCGATGCTTGTGGGTGTTCGGTTCCACAAGCTTCAGTTCCAGCGTCTCGGTGAGTTCGGTCACTGTTCGTCCTCCTCGTGACGCTGGATGTACTTCTCGACAGTCTCACTCGAAACGTGTCCTGCTGTCCCCGCGTAGTAGCCTCGCACCCACTTGATTTTCTCACTGTCGTGGTCGGCGTGTCGGTGGTTGTACTTCCGCGAACTGATGCCTTTGAACCAGTTGGCGAGAAGTGACGGAGCGTGCTTCGGCGGGCTACTGACGAACAGGTGGATGTGGTCGGGTTGGACAGTGAGGTCGATAATCTCCAACCCCTTCTCGTCAGCGATTTCGTGGAGGATGTCTCGCACACGGGTTGCAACGTCACCGACGAGTACCGACCGACGGTACTGAGCGGAACCCTGTTCCGCGATGTCCGCAGAACCGTCGGTTCTGCGAGACTTCGGTATCCACACTATGTGGTAGTTGAGGTTGTACGTTGCGTGCCGTGTGGTCTTCATCCGTACTACACACTATACGTAGCGTGTGTCTTAAAACCACCTTACACGGTGGGAAATCCAGCCGTACTACCGTCGGTGGTTGTGTACGCTATTGTCCGCTTGACCCGCGCCTGAAGACGCGGGTATGCGCTCGCACTATGTATCAGGCGGACTCACGGGGAAACGGGTCGTCGGGATACGCCGCCCCTCGCTCGTCCGTCGTCGCCAGACACTCGTCGAGTTCTCGGGTCACTGCGTCCTCGTCGAGGTCGCGGCCGATGAACACGAGTCGCGTCTCGGGGTCATCATCTCCCCATCGACCGATGGGACCGGCCTGCACCGACGGTCCCGCCTGACTCACGCCGAGGACCGCCTCGGGACGACTCGCGACCCACGCGAACCCCTTCGCGCGGACGACGTTCCCCCGCCAGTCGTCGAGCCACGCGTCGAGACGCTGCGGATGGAACGGACGGTCTCGACGGTAGACGAAGGACTCGACGCCGTGGGCCGTCGCTGCCGAGACGCCCTCGTCGTGGGTATGGTCGTGGTCGGTGTCGTGGTCGTGGGCGTGGTCCGCCTCGGTCCCGTCGCCCGCGAGGGCCTGCTTCCACCCCTGGTGGCGCTTCGCCGCCTCGAAATCGAAGCGCCCCGTATCGAGAACCCGGTCCGGGGCGACTTCGCTGTACGTCGTCCGGTGGAGGCTCGCACGCGGCTGGAGTTCTCGAATCTCCGCCTCGACGGCGTCCAACGCATCGTCGGGGACCATATCGCACTTGTTCAGCAACAGCACGTCACAGAACTCGACCTGCTCGACGAGACCTCCGTCAGCGGACGCTCCGGGTCGGGGGCGGCGTCCGGAAGCGACTCCGCCGGGTCGAACGCCTTCCAAAACCCGTAGGCGTCGATGACCGAGACCGTGGTGTCCAACCGGAGGTGTTCCGGCAGCCCGCCCTCGTTCGACTCGCTCGCCAGCGTGCGTGCAATCGGGAGCGGTTCGCTGATGCCCGAGGCCTCGATGAGGAGGTAGTCGAACGAGCGGTTCTCCGCCAATCGCGTCACCTCGGTCACGAGGTCGTCCTGTAGCCGACAGCAGATACACCCGTTCGAGAGGTCGATGACCCCGTCGCCCGACTCGGACGCGACTAACTCCGCGTCGACGTTCAGTTCGCCCATGTCGTTGACGACGACGGCAATCTCCCTGTCACCGGGGTCGTTCAGGAGTCGGTTGACCAACGTCGTTTTACCCGCGCCGAGTGGACCGCTAACGACCGTAATCGGTATTTCCGTTGTAGACATGTCGATGCTGTGTGACGCCTCGCGAGTGGTCGTAATGAAGACTGGGGCGGTCGACTCACACGGGGGACAGAACCCGCCGTTCTCCGAACTCCCGCCGTGAAAACACATCGTCTATTTCGAGTGACATATCTGGTTTCCCGTCTGTTCGCGTTGGGCGCCTCAAACCGCGAGCGAACCGAGGTGTACGACTTTGACAGAGGCGTTCGCGCCACCGAAATCGCTCGGCGGTCCGCGAGAACGGCACATCTTTTTGGTCGCCGGTACTGACGAACGACCAGATGGCACCTCCAATCGCTGACCGACTCCTGCGGGTCGACTTGTCCGCCGGCTCGGTCGAGAGCACGCCGATTCCGGACGAGTGGCGACGGCGATACGTCGGCGGCAAAGGGTTGGGCGCCCGGTATCTCTACGACGAACTCGACGCCGGTGTCGACCCGCTCGGCGAGGAGAACGCGATTCTGTTCATGCTCGGCCCGCTTTCGGGCTATCTCCCGGGCGATTCGAGATACGCCGCTATCACGAAATCACCGCTGACGGGGTGCTTTCTCGACTCGTACGCGGGAGGCGAGTTCCCCGACTCCCTGGCCGGCGCGCTCGGGTCGCACATGGGCCTACTCGTGACGGGTGTCGCGTCCGAGCCCGTTCACCTCGTCATCGAAGACGGGGACGCTACAATCGAACCCGCCGAGACGTGGGGGGCCGGGACGGTCGAAACGGCGCGGGCGTTCCCGACTGCATCTGTCGCGTGTATCGGCCCCGCGGGAGAACGACAGGTCGCATACGCCACTATCGCGTCCGATGCCGGAGACCACCACGCCGGCCGAGGAGGAGCGGGCGCGGTGATGGGTTCGAAGCGGCTGAAGGCCATCGTCGCGCGGGGAGACCCTCCGGACGGTTTGGACGACCTGCGAGAGGCCTACGCGGCGAAGTACCGAGAGACCGCCACCGGGCGGTGGCTTCAGGCCAGCGGAACCGTCGAGACGATCGATTTCGCGAACGAAATCGGCGCACTCTCGACGCGAGGCTGGAGCGACGGACAGTTCGAAGCGGCGGACGAGTTAGGTATCGCGACAGTCGAAGACCGGGCCGTCGGCCGCGAACACGCCGACACGGAGACTCCGGGCGGGTATCGCGTGGCTACGGAGGAAGGAGACCACGTCCCACGCGGTGCCACCGCGATGACGCTCGGAGCCGGACTCGACATCGACGACTTCGACGCCGTCGCTGTATTGGGACAGACCTGCGACCGCCTCGGGATGGACCTCATTAGCGCCGGGAGTGCGGTCGCGTGGACGGTCAAGGCCAACGACACCGACGTACTCGACCGCTCGCTCTCGTTCGGTGAGCCCGACGGCGCGCGGGCCCTCTTAGCAGGAAATTGCGGAACGCGAATCGGACCTCGGCGACGCGCTCGCGGAGGGGGTCGAAGCGGCGGCAACGCGGTTCGGCGGCCGAGCCCTCATCCCCACGGTGAAGTCGATGGAGCTACCGGCCTACGACCCGCGCGGCGCGCAGAGCATGGCACTCGCGTACGCGACCAGCGACCGGGGGGCGTGCCATCGACGGGCGCGACCCATCGAACGCGAGGCGTTCGACGGCGACTGGGGAGCCGACCGGACCGCGGCGGAGGTCATCCGCGAACAGAACCGGCGGTCGGTGCTCTGGAGCCTCATCGCGGATGACTTTTTCGGCGACGCGCTCGCCGACCTCGGTCGGGAGTGGCTCGAATCGGTCGGCCTCGAAACCGTCGGCGGACTCGCCACAATCGGCGAGCGGATTTGGAACGTGACGCGGCTGTTCAACGTCCGCGAAGGCATCTCGCGCGAGGACGATTCGCTCCCGGCCGCACTCCAAGAGCCGCTTGAGACGGGGCCCCGAGCCGGTGCGACCGTCGACCGCGACGACTTCGACTCGATGCTCGACGCGTACTATCGCCGCCGCGGCTGGAACGACGACGGCGTGCCGACGACCCAGACTATCGACCGCCTCGGCCTTACCGAACTCACCGATGACTTTGACATCCTCGATGCTTGAACACTGCACGAACGGCTGGACGACGAACCGTGCACACCCCGGAGAACGAACATGACGCTCGCTGATGCGCTCTGCGCTCGACGCGGCGTGGTCTGCGTCGTCGGCGCGGGCGGGAAAAAGTCCACGCTGTACGCGCTGGCGCGTCGGCTCGACCGCGCTGTCGTGACGGCGACGGTCCGCATCCCCATCTTCGACCAGCACGTCGCTGACGTGGTCGTCACCGACACGCCGGTCGCCGCGCTCGAAAAGGCGACTGACTGGCCGGTTGGCGTCGTCCCCGACCGTGACGGCGACGACCGCTACCGCGGGTACGACCGCGACGTGGTCGACGCTATCGGGGATTCAAACGTCGCCGACACCGTGCTGGTGAAGGCCGATGGCGCGCGGATGCGCGAGTTCAAGGCCCCGGGTGACCGCGAACCACAACTCCCGGCGACCGCCGACACCGTCCTCCCCATCGCGAGCGTCCACGCGGTCGGTGAGCCACTTACCGATGCGTGCGTCCACCGCCCGGAGCGGGTTGCCGCTCTCACTGACCTCGAACTCGGCGACACGATTCGCCCGGAGGACGTCGCAACCGTGCTCACCAGCGAGCGTGGCGGCCGCGCGGACGTCCCCGACGGTGCGACAGTCGTTCCCGTACTGAATAAGGTCGATGACGCGGCCCACGAGGCTGTCGCACGGAAGATTGCTACGGACATCCTTGCTCGGTCGGACGTCCCGCACGTCGTGCTAACGCAGTTGACGGCGCCAGAACCCGTCGTGTCGGTCGTAGAGCGCTAGCGCAACTGTTCCGCCGCGCGAGCGAACTCGTCGGGGGTGTTGATGTTCTCGAAAGTGTCGAGACTCGCGTACTCGCACACCTCGTCCTCCCCGAGGACGACGTAGTCGAGCGTGAACAGCGGGTCGATGATTTTGTGGCTCCCTTCAGCCAGCGCGGTTTCGCAAGCGTCAGCCATCGCCGAGGCCCGGTACACCGCGTGCGTCGGCTGGAACCAACCGTCACCGACCCGCGGCACGGCGGCATCGTGACCGCCCGCCCGCTCGAACAGTCTCTCGATGAGCGCGGGTTCGAGAAAGGCATATCGCAGGCGGCAACGAACGCGTACTCCGTCTCCACGGCCCGCAGACCCGTCATAATTCCCGACATCGGGCCCTCGTCGCAGTCCGCGTCCTCCGCAATCGTTATTGGGTGGTCGTAGCCATCGAGCGCGGTTCGGAGCGCAGCAGTCTGCTCCGGTCGGCAGTTGACGACGAGGCTGTCGATGACACCCGCCATCCGGTCGGCGACGCGGCGGATGAGAGGCGTTCCAGCCAGCGAAGCGACTGCTTTGTCCTCCTCACCGAATCGCGTCGAGTACCCGCCGGCGATGATGACACCAGTTCGCATACTGGTGGTGTTCACTTTCGTCGTGGAAAGCAGTTGTGCTACGAGTCGGATATCGATTCGTTCGTCAGTTTCGTGCCGGGTTTAGCTATCGCTGTGCTGTATTCTCGGGCTACCGTCGCTTGCAGTCCGAAACGTTCGACGCTTTTTGAGCGGTCAGAGACTTCGATTTCGGGACGCGAGAGTGAGTGAGAACGAATCACACATTACACAGCTACCCGTGTTATCCACATTTTTATTTTATTGGCTCTGTTGAAATGCTTCAGCGTTGACATTGGAGAGAGTGCTCTTTCTGGCTAGTTTCCGTGGGTCACAGTGAAAACTAGTCTCTCAACAAATCGCAAGACGGAAAGAGGATTTCAACAGAGCTGTTTATTCCATATCTTCCGTCTGACATCATCTCATCATTATAATGGTTAGTAAATTAGTATTTCTACAAAGATTTTATTTACTGTTGTCATTAAGGTGGATTAGATGGACTCAAAATATCCAACACTAATTTTAATTGTTCTTACCCTTTCTGCTGGATGTATAGGTACCGTAGACCCTAGTCAACCGACTACAGAGGCCAGCACCTACTGTGAGACTGATTTACCTACTGCTCACCCAGAACTGTCCCACGAAAAAGAACCCCCAACCTATAACGAGGAACTCTCTCCTCAGGAAGCTACAGATTTTGTCCACCAATTCGAAGAAAATCTCACCTGGAATAGATATTATTCAGAGAACATTGATAAATTAGAAGTGGACTATTCCAATACCACTCTAAAAAAGACTGAGCAGGGATACGTAGTCCAGATCAGTGAGGTTAGAATACGAACATTCGATAGTAGGAACGCAACGGGAGACTACGCCTGGTCGGTCAGCTACTATTTGATGGCTGATAAAGTGTTACGGGCAGAGAACAACGCTTGGAAGGTACCTGATCCTAAAGAAGGGCGAGTGGTTTCTTGTAAATAGCACAAGGTGGCTCTGTTGAAATCCTCAGGAAGTTACAGGTTCGTCCGGTAGTCTGACCGGATGCAAGCCCTCCCAAAGTCGCGGTTACTCCGGTTCGTGGAACAAGCATACCACTTTGCCCGCCGCTCTATCGCTCGGTACTCCTCGAAGTTCTCGAAACGACGGTACACACTTGGAGCGGCTCGCTGGCCTCTCGGACGACGGCCCTCCACTTTGATCACCTCTTGGGCCGTTACGCTGGGTCTGAAAATCCTCAGACGAAGCAGATAGATATCGCTCTATACGGTTTATGAGCTCCGCGACTGTCGGATTATAGTACGAGACGAAAAACGCGTGAAGGGAGGTCGAGGCCACACCAAACCACCGCAAAACCGGTTCGTGAGGGCCAAAGCGATCTATTTCCAGAACTAACGTTCTGCTGGCGACGTACATTTCGACGGAAATTGCAGTACTGAACTGGCGCGTACCAGGAAACAACTCATCGACCAAGTTCGATATCTCATCTGCGAGTTGCTCGTTCGGTCCACAACCGGGGGCCGAAGCACCCAAAGCGACCCGCTGTCGACCAATCCGAATCTGAATACGTGATTTTCGAGACAATCAGCGATTGTGAACTATATCTGAATATTGTACTAGTGTCGTTGTCCGTAGTAGACAACGAGGATTAGTAATCAGGGCGGGGAGATCGGTGATAGACAAATGAACTGCATCTCGCTATACAAAATTTGGGATTGGTTGACCACCACGGGTTCGGGGGATAGACGTCGTCTGTCCGGGTTTGTCGAGCAGTACAGGATAGTACGAGCGATACCGACTCAAAGGCAGGTCTACTCTAAGGACTTCTCCGTGATTGTCGGAGAACCCGAATAATCGCTACTCATTGGTGCGTTGTAGAGGCGGTAGGCACACCCGAGCGCCAGTCTAGAGGACGAAGCGGATTTCACGTGCGAACAGAGAGAGGTGTGCGTCGTTGCAACAACGAGATGCCGAACTGCGAGCCATATACCCCAGCGACTGTCGTTGCAACGCGGGGTCAGAAGCTGCGTGCTAGCTCAGCGTCGTTGTGATGCAGCGGTGCCGATCACCACGGGCGACCGTCCCAGAGCGGTTGGACGCCGCCGATGAAGTTGAAGTTCCATCGCTGTTGGTCCCCGCCGTTCCACGGCCACTGGACCACGTCGTCTCCGTCAGCGGTCCCGGCGTTGTACACCTCGGCCACGTCACCGGTCGCGACGCTTTCGATGCGGTAGGTCCCGTCACCGTTGTCGATGATGTTCCACTTCTGGGCGGCACCGGTGAACCACGGCCACTGTTGGAGACTCGCACCGTCCGTGGTCGTCCCGTCCGGGACGTCGAGTGCGCGGTTGCTGTTCTCGTTGACGATGCGGTACTCGCCGCCACCGATGTACTCGACCCACCATCGCTGGCAGGTGCAGTCGTTTGCGGCCCACTGCCGGACGTTCGCCCCGTCGCTCGTACTGGCATCTGCGACTTCCATCACCTTCCCGCTGTTGACGTTCTGAATCTCGTAAATCCCGTCGGCGAGGATGCCGCTGTCGTTGGTGTTCGGTTCGACCGACTGGAGACTGGGCGTCTTATCCCCGGCGATGACGGGCCAATCGTTGTCCGTCCACTCGACGCGGTCGATGAAGAACTGCCGGGCCGGAACGCCGTCTACGTACTCCGGACCAGTACGGTCGTAGGCGTGATACACGAACCAGTCCTGCCCGTTGTCGTCCGTGGTGATGTCTCCGTGGGCGGGCGCGACGAACCGACCGTTCGAGGTGAGTTGCGCGATGCCGGCGTTGTCGCTGTTGTAGTTCATCATGTCCGTGCCCGACACGTCGGTGTACGGCCCGAAGAAGTTCGTCGACCGGCCGACCTCGACCTCGTAGGTGCTGCTGTAGCCGTTACAGCAGGTCCCGGTTGCGACAAACAGGTACCAGTAGCCGTTGCGGTAGAAGACTGTCGCCCCCTCGTAGGCGTCACCGGCGACCTGTTGGAGCGTTTCTGGCTTCCAGTCTTGGAGGTCCGAGGTGAGTTCCATCAGATAGATTCCCTGGAAACTCCCCCAGAACAGATACGGCGTGCCGTTGTAGTTGACGAAGTATCCGTCGATGGACCCGCCACCGGCGTGGTCGTTGTCGCCGATGATCTGGCCGTAGTCAGTGAAGGGACCGTCCGGCGTGTCGGACTTTGCGAGGCCGATACCGAACTCACCGCTCTCCCACGGGCGGGGTGAAAGCGAGTAGAACATCACCCACTCTCCGTCGTAGTAGTGGATGTCCGGTGCCCAGATGGACCCGTACGTCCAGCCCGGACGGGAGTCGAAGGCTTCCCCGACGTAAGTCCACTCGTGGAGGTTGTCAGAGCGCAGAATCGGGATGAGCAACTCGTCGGAGTCGTTGTTCCGATTCATGTTCGTTCCGTAGGCCCACCAGGTTCCGTCTCCCGCCCGATGAATCGTGGGGTCGGGGAAGTGAGGACCGTACAGCGCGTTGTGATAGTGTGTCGAATCGTCCGTCGTCGCAGAGACTGACCCGCTCCCCGCCACTGCAAGAGTCGAACCGAGAGCGCCGATTCCGATGCTTTTCAAGACGTTCCGCCTGTTCAAGCCACTGTCATCTTCTGGCATGCAACTGCCAAAGTATAGTCACATATACATAATGCTTTTTGCTGTTATTGCCTGGTTCGTTGCTTCCGGCTTCGGTTGAACACGACCGTGGAATCAGCTTCTCGAACGACAGACGCAGAAAGACCACATCATGGCACGAGACGAGAGCGACCAAAATAGCAGGTATCAAACACGGTGTAATTACGGGCCTACTCGGCAGGAGAGTGACAAGCAGTCACCAACCATATAATACTCGGCACATGTTCTATTGGTTCTATGTGATACTGCCATTAGAATTAAGTTAATTGTATATGATTATAGTTTGACGGTCGTAGTTCCTCAACTGCGCGTCAGGAAGGGGTTGACGAGCGTCCTAGACCTCCTACCGCACATCGAAACACCATGACACACTCAAATCGGCGGAAGACAGGTATCGAACAATCATCCGATAGTCGGCTCACTCCGACGCGACGGAAGTTCTTGCAGGCGACCGGAATGGCCGCAGTCGCCATGGGAGCAAGTTCGCAATCCGGTGCCGTAGCAGCGATGGACGTGCCAAGCGCCCCGGGTCGGATTTCGAATCTCGCGGCGTACCTCGAAGACCCCGAGACGGTTGCCGAGAACGTCGAGCCGACGCACGTTACGACCGCCGTTCCCTACGGGTCCGTGCACGCGGCCCGAACGGCGGACGAACCGTTTACCGAACTCGAATCGCGATTCGCGGAGTCGGAGTACGTCCAACTACTCAACGGAGAGTGGCAGTTCGCGTTCCACGAGAAGCCTTCCGACCTTCCCGACTCGTACGCCAGCCTTGCGAGCGACGAGTGGGGTTCGATAGACGTTCCCGGTGTTTGGCAGACGCAGGGCTACGGTCAGCGAATTTACGCGAACAATGCCATCACGTGGGAAGCCTACGAGCCGAATCAAGATGGCGATTTAGTGCCCGACGGGAACGGCACCGTCGACGTTCCGGGCATCAACGACGACGGCCTCAACCCCGTCGGCACGTACCGACGGTCGTTCGCAGTGCCAGAGGCGTGGGACGGCCGCGAGACGTTCCTCCACTTCGAAGGCGTCAAGCAGGCCTTCTTCGTGTGGGTCGACGGCGAGTACGTCGGCTTCCGGACGGGGTCGATGACGCCCGCCGAGTTCGACATCAGCGACCACGTCGAGGCCGGCGGAGACCACCAGGTCACAGTGCAGGTGTATCACTGGTCCGACAGCGAGGCGCTGGAGACGATCGACATGTTCCGGTACGCCGGCATCTTCCGAAGCGTCTACTTGTTCGCGACGCCGACGGTTCACCTCAGGGATTTCTACGCGCACACCGACCTCGACGACGACTACGAGGACGGCGAACTTCGTATCGACGCCGAAATCGCGAACTACGGCGATGCGCCCGCGGGAGAGTACGAGGTGCGCGCGTACCTCTACGAGACCTCCCGCACGAAACCGGGCCGCGGACCGCCGCGTGAGAACGGGACGAACGCGGCAGGTCGAGACAACGGGAAGCAGAAGGGCCGCAAGGAACCTCAGGGACGCGGCCCACCGGACAACACCGGTCGCGGCCGCGGGCCGCCGCGCGGGCGCAAGGTCACGACTCTCTCGTCGACCGCGACTGTGGACGAAGACGGTGCGGTAGTCACGCTCGATGCCGACGTGACGGACCCCGCGAAGTGGTCGGCCGAGCATCCGAACCTCTATCAGCTCGCGCTGGAGCTCGCACCCGTCGGCAGCGAACCGACGGAGGCGATGCTGGAGAAGTCGGCTTCCGGACCTACGAGACGACCCGCGGACGACACGGTGCCGAGGTTCTGGTCAACGGTGAGTCGGTCGATATTCAGGGCGTGAATCGCCACGAGACCGACCCCGACTTCGGGCGGACCGTGCCAATCGAGCGCGTTCGGGAAGATATCGAGACGATGCGGCGGTTCAACATCAACGCGGTCCGGACCTCTCACTACCCGAACGACCCGTCGCTGTACCGACTCGCGGACGAGTACGGCCTCTACCTGCAGGACGAAGTCTGCGTCGAGACCCACTGGTGGGAGGGACTGCTCGCGAACACCGAAGTCTACCACGACCAGGCGGTCGCGCAGTTCCGCCGAATGGTGCTTCGAGACCGAAATCACGCCTCGATTTTCAGTTGGTCGACCGGCAACGAGGCCGGGACTGGTTCCGAGCACCTCGAAATGGCGTCGCTAGCGGCCGACTCTGACGAGTACATCCCCGAGGATACCGCCGACGTCAGCGGGGTCGAAACCGTCGAGTCATTTGATGGAACTGCGGAGGGGTTAGCGTCCGACCGCTTGCTCTATCACCAACCGAACGGCGGCGGCTGGAACGTCGAGTACAGCGACATGCTCGGGCCGCGGTACGCCGACATCGGGACGTTGCTGTCGGTCGGCGACGGGTCGTACATCGGTGACGGACTCCGTCCCGTCGTGATGGGCGAGTACAATCACGCGATGGGCAACAGCCTGGGACTCGTCCACGAGATGTGGAACGAGTATATCAAGCCGCCAGTACGGGAAGCGACCGACCGGGCAGGCTCCGACATCCCCGGTGTGCTCGTCGGGTCGCCGGATGTCGTTCCCGGGCCGGACGCGGCACCGGGTGGGAACACCGACGGGGCGGTCGAACTCGGCGCGGGCGACGCGATTGAAATCCGACGAACCCCCGAACTCGAACACGACGGTGAGTTCACGGTCGGCGCGACAGTTTCCGTCGATGAGGGAACCAGCAGGGATGACACACCCATCGTCGTCGACGAGGGCAGGTACGCGCTGACGCTTTCGGGCGGTGAAATCGAATTCTCGGTCGGCGGCGGTGAGGGCACGGTCACAGCCCCAATTTCCGACGGCAGTCTCGACGACTGGACGACTATCGTCGGCGTCGCCGACTCGAACGCGCTCGCGATTTACGTCGACGGCGAGCGCGCAGGCACAGCGAATCACTCCGTCTCGGGACTTTCTGCTGGTTCGGAGCCGGTCCGAGTCGGTGGCGATGCCAACTTCACGGTCGACAGCGTCGGCATCTACGACCGCGCTGTGAACCCCGAGGAGACGAGCGATGCCGACGGCGAGCGAACGGACGGCGCTCTCGTTGCGTACGACTTCGCCGACCTGCTGCGAGACAAGAGTCTCGTCGGCGGGTTCGTCTGGGACTGGGTCAACCAGGACCTGAACGACACCACGGCGGACGGCGAGCCGTTCCAGTTCTACCACAGCGACGGCCCCGACGGGGCGTTCTGTCTCAACGGATTGGTCTGGTCCGACCGAGACCCACAGCCCGAACTGTGGCAACTCAAGCACAGCCATCAGCCGGTTGGTGTCGCCGACGCCGACGTTGCGGCGGGCGAGATTTACATCTCGAACCGATATAACTTCACGTCCCTCGACGCCGTCGAGGGGCGATGGGAACTGACCGCCGACGGCGAAACGCTCCGCTCCGGTGGCTTCGATGTCGACATCAGTCCGGGAGAGACCCGCCGCGTCAGCCTCCCCGTCGAAGCGCCGTCGAATCCCGGGTCGGGCGTCGAGTGCCGACTAACGGTGCGATTCACACTCGCGGAAAGCACCGTGTACGCCGATGCTGGTCACGAAGTCGCGTTCGAACAGTTAGAAGTTCCCGTCGACGCGCCCGAACCGGAGTCCGCGTCACTCGATTCGATGGGACCGCTGTCGGTCGATGAAGCCGGCGATGTCACCATCTCCGGTGACGGCTTCGAGTACGTCGTTGCCGACGACACGGGAACGCTGTCTTCGATGGCGTACGAGGGAGCCGAACTACTCGAACGCGGCCCGCTGTTCAATTCGTGGCGCGCCCCGATCATGAACGAGATTCAACAGTGGGGAAGCGCCCCCGCGCTCTCGTGGTACGAGGCGGGTCTCGACGAACTGACGCACTCCGTCGAGTCGGTCGACGTCGAGCGCCGCGACGAGTCGCTCGTCGAGGTCGCAGTCGAGGGCTTCGCCGAGGGGGCCGAACCGGCCAGTCGGCTGGAGACGCCGGACCACTCCGAACACGACAACGACGGCGTCCTCGCGGGTGAAGCCGAAGTCGTCGAGGGGGCCGACGGGCAGGCCGTCGAGTTCACGAACGACAGCACGCTCTCGCTCGGGCAGTCCGAGAGCCTCGACATCACCGACGCGGGACTCACAATCGAGTTCTGGGTCCACCCCGGCGAGCCACAGGACGGCGGCGCAGCGCAGGTCTACGTCTCCAAGGGCGGACGGCAGTATCTGCTCAAGCGCCGCGAGAGCGGTCGTGACGGGTATCTGGAGTTCGTGTTCAACGCCGACGGCTGGCACGTCGCCGACGGACCGGTTCCGGACGACTGGACCGAGGGTTGGCACCACGTCGCCGGCGTCTGGGACGGCAGCGAGATGACGCTGTTCGTCGACGGAGAACCCCTCGGAAGCGGCACCTACGAAGGGACGCTGCAACACATCGACGCGCCGACGCAGGTCGGTTCGAGCGTCGCGGACGGAACCGCACTAGACGAGGTACGCATCTACGACCGTGCGCTCTCCGAAGACGAACTCGGGGCGCTCGCGACGGACACGCCGCTCGACGGCGCTGTGGCGTGGTTGCCGCTCGACGAGTTCAACAGCGTCGAGGACGCGAACGGCCCGGGCTTCGCCACCAACTACCACTACCGAGTCTACGGGAGCGGCGATGTCGCTATCGACGTCGAAGCCCATCCCAACGAGGGACTCCGCGACACGGTCAGCGGTTGGCTTCCGAAGGTCGGCGTCCAACTCGAACTCCCGGAGCGATTCGGTGACTTCGAGTGGTACGGTCGCGGCGAACTGGAGACCTATCCCGACCGCAAGTGGGGTGTTCCAATCGGCCGCTACGAGGGGTCCGTCGACGAACAGTACGTCCCCTACCTCCCTCCGACCGACAACGGGAACAAGGCACAGACGCGGTGGGCGACGCTCTCAGACGGTGAGGTGTCTCTCCTCGGGACGTTCGGGGACGAGGACGCGAACGTCAGCCTCGAACAGTGGGCGAATCTCGCGGCGGCCGAACACCAGTACGAACTGGAGGAACGCGGGTCCGTCGGGCTCAACCTCGACCATCCGGGTGACCGGCCTCGGCGGAACCCCGACCAACCCGCTCGACCGGTATCAGGTCCCGGTCGAATCGACCACGTTCAGCGTCGTCCTTCGACCGTTCGACTCCAACGACGACGACCCGATGGCGCTTGCGAACCGACGGCTCCCCGGCGCGCAGGAGTAGCGTTCGGGCCTCGGTCTTCGGTGCTCGTTTTCCCACCCGTAACGACAGGGGAAACGTTGCAAACTCGGCACTGAGAACCGAACCGGATTCAGGAGTCGACCCGAGCGTCGCAGAGTAAACAGTCGCGTCGGTATCCCCGGCTGTTCAACTCGATACCGTTCGCTGTATCTCTCAACTGCAGTTCGGTCTGTTATTCGGTCTGCTGTTCAGCCTGTCAATCGGTCTTCTCACCGCGGCGCTGACCGAGCCGTCACAATTGTTACCAACAAGCATTATATACCCACCATCTGTACGCTAGGAGACATGACTAAACGTCATGGCAGCAACAATATCGATAGACGGACAGTACTCAAATCGCTCGGCGCGGGTGCGGTGGCGACCGTCGGCGGCCTCGGACTGAGCGGGACGGCCAGTGCGGACGGGAGTTCCACGCACTACCACAACCCGGTCGGGCCGATCGGTTTCGGCGACGTGTCGATCATCGAGGACAACGGGACCTACTACGCCTACGGAACGGAGACGCCCCAAGACATCATCCCCATCGCGGAGTCGACGGACATGTACAACTGGTCGTACATCGCGCCGGCGCTCACGGAGACGCCGGGCTGGCACCCCACGGAGTCGGACCCGGGCTGCTGGGCACCCGACGTCCGATACCACAACGGCCAGTACCACCTCTACTATTCGCTGTCGGTCTGGGGGAGTGACAACGCGGGAATCGGCCTAGCCACCTCGGACACACCCGACGGCCCCTTCACCGACCAGGGACCGGTGATCGAAAGCGGCGACCTCGACCTGACGAACTGCATCGACGCGGACACGGTTATCGTCGACGGCCAGCCGTGGCTGGTCTGGGGCAGTTACGAGGGCCTCTACGCCGTCCAGATGAACGACGCGATGGACGACATCGTCCCCGGCACCGAGTTCCAGATGGCTGGCCAGATGATCGAGGGGCCGGTGATGCTCCAAGACAACGGGTACTGGTACCTCTTTTACTCCTCGGGGCAGTGCTGTGAGGGGTACGACAGCACCTATCGCCTCGAATGCGGCCGCGCGACATCGTTCACGGGACCGTACTACAACCAGAACGGCACGGACCTACGGGACCTCACCGAGACCCACCAGGGCGTCCCGATTCTGGAGGGCAACAGCGAGTTCACCGGCCCGGGCCACAACGACGTCTTCCAGGGCCCCGACGGCGACTGGTGGTGTTTCTACCACGTGGAGGCGACCGCCGGCGACGAGACGCGCTACATGATGCAAGACCGCATCGAGTGGGACAACAACGACTGGCCGGTCATCGCCTGCAACGGCGTGCCGAGTAGCGAGGCCCCCGTCCCCGGCGAGCCATCGGGCTGTGAGAGCGGTCCCGATTTCGGACGGCACGTACCACATCGCGAACGTCAACAGCGGCAAACTGCTCGAAGTGGCCGACGCCGGAACGGCCGACGGCGACAACGTGCGCCAGTACGCCGACACCGGGAGCGCGTGTCAGGACTGGGACGTCACGGCGAACGGTGACGGAACCTACGCGATCACGAACGTCAACAGCGGCCTCTGGCTGGAGGTTGCGAGCGCCGGCACGGCAGAGGGTGACAACATCCAACAGTACAGCAACACCACCCACCCGACTCAGGCCTGGACTATCGAAGACGCGGGCGGCGGTGAGTACCGCCTCGTCAACGCGAACAGCGGGCTGCTCGCCGAGGTGGCGAACGCGGGCACCGCCGACGGCGACAACGTCCAGCAGTGGAGCGACAACGGCGGTGCACACCAGCGGTGGACGTTCACCTCGGTCTGACCGAGCGACCGACCGGGGTCTACAGCACGGCATTGCCGCCGGGGACGTATGAGCAGGTGGCAGGTGACGAACGACGCGTCGTCGCGTGGCGGGAAAACGGGAGTAATCACGGCCACTTCCTCGGACGGCGCGGACCGCTCCACCGGCCACGAAAAGATTACGCGGTTGTGGTCTCGGTGCGTGCATCGCTTCCGTTTGCCGCTCGGTTTCGACGGCCGAAATTCACGCGAGCGGAACGATAGTCGAGAAGACGAGCACCGAAGCGATTCCCGTGACCGAGATAATCGTCGTCAGCGCCGTCCACGTTTTCAGCGTCTCCATCTGCGTCAGACCGCCGATCTCCTTCATCAGCCAGAAGCCGGAGTCGTTGTACCACGAACAGATGATGCCGCCCGAGCCGATCGCCATAACGAGGTACGCGGGGTGCACGTTGAGCTGGCTCGTCAGCGGTGCCATGATACCCGCGGTCGTCAGCATCGCGGCCGTTGCGGACCCCTGTGCGATGCGGACGATAGCGGCGATAAGCCACGCGGTTACCAGCAGTCCGATTCCAATCCCACGGAGGCTATCGGCGATGTACGGGCCGATTCCCGACGCGGCGAGCAGCGCGCCGAACGCGCCACCCATCGCGGTGATTGCAGCGATGTTCCCACCGCTCTTGAGCGCCTCAGTAAGCTCGTCTTCCCACAGCGAACGCGAGAGGTCGGACCAGCGGAGGTACGTGAGCGCCGCGGTAAGCCCAGCGAGCGTCATGGCGACGTTCTTGTCTCCGATAAATGCGATTCCTGGTCTGACGACCGCGAGCGACGGATAGAGCGGTTCGAGCGTGTTGAGAATCGTAAGCGAACTCACTAACACGACCGCGAGGACGATCGGGAGCGCGGCCTCGAACGTCCCCGGAAGCGAGCTACTGCTCTGCTGTGCCCGCTCTTCGAGTTCTTCCGTCGTCGTCCCCATCGAGTCTCGCAGCGGAATCTCCATCCGAGCGTTGGCCCAATGGCCGAAGACGAGCCCGGACATCGTCGCCGAGGGAATCGCGACGGCCACACCGACAGCCATCGTCATGGCGAGGTCGACGCCCACTTGACTAGCGACTGCCAGCGGCCCCGGGGTCGGCGGAATGAACACGTGCGCCGCAGAGCCGCCGGCGCCCACGGCGATGAGGTACAACGCGTAGTTCTTTCCGCGGCGTGCACGCATCGAGCGTGCGAGCGGAGCCAGAAGGAACAGGACGCTGTCGAAGAACACCGGAATCGAGAGGACCGTGCTGCTCCCCCACAGCGCAAATTCCGAGTTCTCTCTCCCGACGAGCGATTGGAACGTCCGCACGATACGTTGAGCGGACCCACTTTCGAGCATCGACTTGCCGATGATTGCCGCCATGAGGATCGGGATACCGATACCTTCCATCCCGTTTCCGAACGCCGCTGCCGTTCTCGTCGCCGCATCGACAAGCGCGAAGTCCGAGACGAACACCGAGTTGACGATGCCGACGGAGAACGCGGCGAGTCCTAACCCCACGAACGCGGGCAGGTCCCACACGACGAGGAACAGTACAACTAGTATGAGCCCGACTACGAACGTAAGTAGCGGACTATGGACGAACTCCACCGTCATGATCCGTCTTCGAATCAATCATATTAGTTAATAATCGTTACTATGTGTCAATGCTTGATTATGTATACTGTTGGTTGGAATATAACGTTCTCTGAGGGAGTCTACGACGTCGCTGCCCGTGGTTTCTTCAAAGTCGGCCCACGTGTAGACGGTATGGAACGAGTCCTAGCCGTCGTAGACCCATCGGAGACCTCGAAGAAGGTCGTCCGCGAGGCCGGTTCGCTGGCCGAACAGATGGATGCCGAAATGGTCCTCATCCACGTGACGACGGAAGACGAGTACAAAGCCCGACGCGGGACGATGGAGACGCTCCTGAACTCTTCGAGGAGTTACACACACGACGACGCGCGAGAGGGGGCGACGAAGTTCGCTCAAGACCTCGGACGCGAAGTGCTCGCTGATTTCGAGGTGGAGTACCGGGCGGTCGGGTCCCTCGGCGACAAGGCCACCGAAGTACTCGATGCGGCAGTCGAAAACGAGTGCGACCACATCTTCCTTTCCGGACGTCAACGCTCGCCGACGGGTAAGGCCATCTTCGGTGACACCACGCAGCGAGTCATCCTCGAGTTCGACGGGTTCGTCACCGTCACCACTCGGTGAACCCCGTCTCCCGGAGTCGTCAGTGAGTACCGATTGCCCGGCGAGAGAACTCAACTGCGGACTGTCGGTTGGTGAAGTACGCACGTGAGCAGACGGATCACCACCGATTCTGTTCTTTTTCGAGACCATCTCTAGCCGACTCACGCGAAATTGAAAGCGACCCTCGACTAGCGGCACTGATTGCCACATCTCGTTTGCTATCTGAGAATTTTTATCGGCCACACACAGATAAACGTTACACAATTATACATGTAATAGAATGGGCGAGTTTCATTCGAATATCGGTATTTTAGGCGCTGAAGAGACCGCTGCGTCGAGAATTCCAATACGCGCAGGAAGACAGAATGCATCGGATCCTTCGACCGAACCGATCGACACGCCCCCACGAGCAACGAGCTCGCTTGGTGAGTTATCACAGAGATGGTGGAGTCGCGAATAAGGCGCTACAGAGACCGGTTTCGGCCACGCGCTAACTCGCGGCCTCGGACGGGGGGTCACGGGTGAGCGCAGAGCCCCGCTCTGAGGGGTGCCGTACTCGTATCGAATCTCGGATGGCCGTTCTGAGAGGAAGAACGGTCGAGATACCGCGAGTCGGCGTGTTGTGTCCCTCAGAACGCGTACACCCACCGGGGAGAAACTAACCGACAGCTAACGCTCGTCGCGCATTCGCCACGAGACCGCGAAGGCTTGACCGCTGTCCGAGGCTTTTTCTCGCCGTGTCGTACATAGTCGCTATGGACACGGACCCCCGCACGGAAGTCGCAATCGATGCCGCGGAAAGAGGTGCCGACCACGCGTCGGCGCGTTTCAGAACCGAACTCGATATCGAGCAGAAAGGCGACGCGATAGACCTCGTCACGGAAGTCGACCGCGAGACGCAACGGCGGGTCATCTCGACGATTCGAGAGCGGTTCCCCGACGATGCGGTCGTCGGCGAGGAGGAAGACGAACTAAAGACCGTCCCCGAGTCGGGATACGCCTGGATTATCGACCGATAGACGGGACGCAGAACTACACCCGAGGTGCCCGCGAGTGGGTGACGAGCGTGGCCGTCGTCAAAGACCAGACACCGATTGCGGCGGTGAACGTCTCTCCCGAGACGGGAGACACCTACATCGCCACGGAGGCGGGAGTCGAGCGAAACGGGCGGCCGATAACCGTCAACGACGAGTCGAACACCAGCGCGTTTCTCGTCTCCTCGACGCTCCGGTATCAGGACGGTGACCAACCGGGAATCGAACGACTCGCGGGGGACATCTTCGGTACGTTCGGCGAGATGCGGAAACTCGGGACGACGCAACTGACGCTCTCGCGGCTCGCCGACGGGTCGATAGACGCAGTCGTCGGCCTCGACGAACAGCCGAACGCCTGGGACACCGTGGCCGGGGTCTACCTGGTCAAGCGCGCGGGCGGAACGGTCACCGACCTCCACGGAAACAACTGGGGACCGGGACAGCCGGGGCTCGTAGCGTCGAACGGACACGCACACGACGAGGTACTCGAAGCGGCGCAGGCGGCGTTCGAGGCGACGCGGTAGCGGCACCAACCGCCACCACCCGGCACCGCCCGACCGGACAGACAGTTCGTAATAGATGGCTGGGCACATCAGAATTACAGATTTATGTCTGTAATGAAAACGGGTGGAAACCGCATCGATGGGAGACGTGACCTGTCGGGGAGACCACGCGAACATAGTAATGTTGTCACGAGAGGGCGAGCGGGATTTCACCGTGAGCAGACCGAGAACGAAGGTCGGAGACGCGGACTGTCGACACAAAGTGCAGACGGTAGTGCGATGGCATCGTTCGGTCCGCACCCTCACTTAAACATTCACGCGTCCGAAAGTCTCGACGAGAGAGGCGGTCTCAGGTCTTCGCTCGCCCGAAAAGTCGGGTCTCACGCGTCTCGAGAGACTCGGCGTTCCTAACTTCCGAATAGGTATATATAGACGGGTCGGTCACCCCGCGGAAAAGCTGATAATTCCGAGCTGTATCGTTCGTAAGTATCACAGAGGCGTGTGTTAACTATTGTCAACCTCAGAAAGAACGTATAAACGTTCGGCTTTCCGGAACAGACCGAATCGTCGAATAGCTGACACAGGTCGTTTACGACCGGGCGTTCAGGACCGATGTCTCGGTCGCTGGTCGACACGGCTGGCCCCACAAACGGAGGTACATCTTTAACCCCTGACCGTGGATTCCCCTCCATGAATAGACACGACCCGTCCGGCGTGCTCAAGACGACCGCCGCTTCGCTGGCGCTCGTCGACCACATCCTCGAACTGGAAGGGGCGACGATGGGCGAGTTGGTCGAGGTGACGGGCCTCGCGAAGAGCACCGTCCACGCCCACCTCAAAACGCTCGCGGAGTACGGCTACGTCGTGAACATCGACAACGAGTACCAACTGGGAGCGAAGTTCTGCCACCTCGGCGACTACGTCAGGACGCGCAAGGACTACTACCGGGTCGCCCAAGAGACCGTCTCGTGGCTCGACAGCGAGTCGTCGATGGACGCGGACTTCGCGGTCGAAGAACACGGTCGCATCGTCTCGTTGTACGGCGACCTCGAGTTCGCGAACTCCCCGCGCTTTCTCATCGACGGCAGTCCGTTTCACGTCCACACGACGTGTTCGGGTAAGGCGATTATCGCCGAGTACCCGGAGACGCGGGTGCGGGAAATCATCGACCGCTGGGGACTGCCGGCGGCGACGGACGACTCCATCACGACCGAGGAGGAACTGTTCGCGGAGTTGACGACGGTCCGCGAGCGGGGGTACGCCGAGAACAGCGGCGAGGCGGTCGAGGGCTTTTGGGCCATTGGGAAGGCCGTGAAGTCGCCGCGAGGCGAGGTCTACGGGTCGCTGAACCTGAGCGGCCCCGCCTACGTCATCGACGAGGAGACGCGGGCGACGCAGGTGGAACTGCTCGAACGCGCCGCCGAGCGGTTCGAACAGGGCGTCGCGGAACTGTATCAGACCCAAGCGAGCGAGACGAACGAAGAGTGAGAATCGAGGGCGAGACGTGAGAAATGAAAAGGGAGGAACGTTCGTCGGACGCGTTACGCCGGGACGTTTCCGGACGGAACGACGCCGTCGTCAGTCCACCCGCGACGCTCGTAGTACGCTTCGAGCGCCGCCTCGAACCCGTCTAACTCGTCGGCGTACGGGAGCGTGTCGTCGCCGCGGTCGAAGCCGCGCTGGTTGTTGAAGTGCCGTTCGAGCGTGACGATGCGGTCGCCGACGGCCAGCAGGTCCTCGAAGTCGGCGCCGAACAGCATCTCGTAGCGCTCGGGGGTCATGAAGTCCCGCGAGAACTTGCAGACGATGCCGCTGTCGTTGAGCGCCATCTGGTTTTCCTTCTCGATGAGGCGCTTGGGCTTGCCCTCGAAGCCTTCCGGCGGGTAGGCGTCGTCCTTGCCGACGAGCGGGTACTCCTGCGAGTAGAACACCGCGTACATGTGGTCCGCGCCGCGGTTGGCGACGGCGTACGACAGGCCCTGTCCGTGGAGGACGCGCCCCTCGTGGGCGGCGAAGTCCATCCCCTTGACCGTCCAGTTCTCCACGCCGAGGTCGTCGTGCACGCGGGCGATGCCCTCGGCGAGGTCGTCGCCGACGCCCTCCCGGAGCGCGATTTTCTCCACGAGGT
>NZ_JPES01000110.1:0-23114 GCF_000730175.1 Haloferax sp. ATB1
CCAGCGGACGCGTCGCGCGGTCGCCGCCGAACTCCGCGAGCGCGCCGAACACCACGGTATCGTCGCCGGCGCGCGCGACGAGGAGACGTGGTCGGCCTTCGATTCGTTCTGCGTGGGCGTCGCTCGCGATAGTGTGACCGGCGACCGATTCGAAAAGCGGCTCTCGAACGCGCTCGCACCGCGGCTCGACGTGGCCGTCGAGGGGCTCACCGCGAACGGGTTCGTCACGACGCGCGAGCGGGAACGCGGCCGAGACGCGCTCGAACCCACGGACGCGGGTCGGCTCTGGACGTCGACGACCGACTGGGAGACGTTCCGAGAGACCGTCGTCGACGATCTGCTCCGCGACTGCGTCGAACGCGACGGGAGCGTCGCGGGCGCGTAGCGCGGCACGGCCCGATTCTCAGACCGCGTCCTCGATGAACGCCACGGCAGCCTCCGGTGAGTCGCACGGTTCAAACCCGTCGAGCGAGCCGACCTGCTGGGTTCTGAGCCCGGCCGTCGGGCGGTCGAAGACGTTGGCGTAGCCGATTTCAGAGAGGGTTCCGCCGCCGCCGTCGATGGCGATGACGGCGTCGCCGTTCATGGCGACGAGCGCGTTTCTCGCGTGGCCGAGACCGGTCGCGACGGCGATATCGACGTAGGGATTCGCCTCGTCGCGGTCCTCGCCCGGGAGGACGCCGATGGTCGTGCCGCCGGCGTCTTTCGCGCCGCGGCAGGCCGCCTCCATGACGCCGCCGAGACCGCCGCAGACGACTGTGTGACCGCGCTGAGCGAGCAGGCGACCCACATCTTCGGCGAGTGTTTCGACCGGCGCGGGGACGACGCTGCCGCCGATGACGCTCACGCGCACGGCGAGCCTCCCGCTCTGCGTTCTGTGGTGTCTGCTCGTCGCTCGTCGTCGTGACTGGTCGCTATGGACATGAGGTATCGGACCGCGTCGAAGAAGATAAGTGCGGGGCCACGTCGCCCGACCGGGTCGGACGCGGAGTGCTCGGTCGCGTCAGAACTCGTCTGTTCGCCATGCGTCGTCGTCCAGCGGGGAAACCGCTTCCCACGCACTGCACGCGCGCATCGTCCGAGCCATCGACGAGAAGTTCGCCGTTTGTTTGTGGGTCCTTGGCATGGTATTTGATGCCATGAGTGCCTACACTAAATATCTTGTCGGGGTACTACCTTATACACCGCATACACCTCCCGATTCTATTGCGTTCTATGGTATTTCAACACATATTCGGGAAATCTCTCCGAATTCCGGGACGCGCTGGTGGCGGTGTCACGGAACGGAGGTGGCTCTCGCGACGCGTCGAACGCGGGAGAGCGCAACGCTTAGTCCCCCCGCGCGAGGACACGTCTCTATGACAGTCAGCGACTGGAGCGATTGGCTTCCGCGCGCGGTCGAGTCGGCCGACCCCGAGACGGTGGCCATCTGGTATCTGGGATGCAACGGGTTCGTCATCAAGGGCAGCGAGGGCACGACGCTGTTCGTCGACCCGTACGTCGGCATCGGCGACCCGCCGCGGACGGTCCGCATGATTCCCGTTCCGTTCGACCCCGAGGACGTGACCGAGGCCGACGCGGTCCTCGCCACGCACGAGCACACGGACCACGTCCACGGCCCGAGTCAGGCACCCATCCTCGAGAACACGGGCGCGACGTTCGTCGCCCCCGACGACTCGCTCGCCGTCGCCTACGACGACGAGGCGTGGTTCGATGACTACGACCTCTCAGAGGACCAGTTCGAGGAGGTCACGGAGGGCGACAGCGTCGAAATCGGCGAGTTCACGGTCCACGTCGAGCCCGCCTACGACCCCGACGCGAGCCACCCGGTCGCCTACGTCTTCGAACACGAGTCCGGCACGTTCATCCACGGCGGCGACACCAAGCCCGCCGAGGAGTTCGCCGACATCGGCGAGCGCTACGACCTCAACCTCGGCATCCTCGCGTTCGGGACCATCGGCAACATCCCCGACAAGGAGACGGGCGAGCCGATTCGAACGAAGTGGTACAACGACGAAAACCAGATTATCGAGGCCGCGGGCGACCTCGACCTCGACCGCCTCGTCCCGACCCACTGGGACATGTGGAAGGGCATGACTGCCGACCCGAAGGTGCTGCACCACCACGCAAAGAGCTTCGAGGCCCCGCGCTCGCTCGACCTCGTCGAAATCGGCGACCGCGTCGACCTCTGAGGTCGCGTCCGAACTGATTTTCGCGCGGCGACCGCCCCCGCAACAGTCACCGCCGACCGACAGTCACCGCGTCGAAACGGTCGAATCGAGAGACCGCGGCGGGGCGGACTCGCGGCCCCCGGTTGTTTTATAATGGATGTCGGGAAAGTGGCGGCCATGAGCCGCGAGTCCGAAGGGGTTACATCGGTTTCCGACGGCGAGGTCACGGTCGAAAAGACCTTCGCCGCCGACGAGTTTCCCGTTCCCGCTATCAAGTTCGTCATCAGTTCGACGCGAGACGAGGCGACCCGAATCCGGGTCATCGACCGTATTCCGGAGTCGTTCCCGATGGAGAGCGTCGGGTTCCACCCCGAGTTCGAGAGCGACAACTGGACGGCCTACAAGGACCACCGCGTCGAGTACGAGCGGACGCTCGACCCCGGCGAGGAACTCGTGACGGTCTACGGTATCCGCATCACCGACGGCCACGACCAGACGGATTTCCTCGAAGAGCCGACGCTCGAACGCATCCCGGTCGACGGCGGCATCGACCCCGACGACATCGACGACATCCTCGGCGAGGACCGCAGTCAGCTCGTTCGGGACGTGCTCGCGGGGAACCGCGAACCGCTCCACGACCAGACGTAGGAGAGTGAGGCCGACGCGGACGGAGAGGACGAAGGGGAAGTCGTCCTCGAAGAACCCACCGCTGACGCCGCTGACGCCGTGGAGGCCGAAGCCGCCGTCGAAGCCGAGGCGGCTCCCGCGGCGTCCGACAGCACGGAAGTCCTCGATGACGAGCCGACCGACGACGACCTCGCGGCCGCCTTCGAGGGCGGAGACGTCGAGGAAGACGAGACCGACGAGACCGACGTGGCCGACGAGGTCAGCCAAACCGACGACGACGTTCTCGACGCCGACGCGGAAGCCGACGACACCGCCGAACCGACCGGCCCGCGCGCGGTCGCCACCGACACCGCGCCGGCCGTCACCGCGCACCTCGAACAGCCAGATGTCGATGCCGAGGTCGAGGCTGAAGTCACCGAAGACGCCGACGCCGCCACGTCCGGAAGCGCGCCCGCACCAGACGCGGACAGCCTCGTCGGGGCGCTCGCCGCCGAGATTCGGTCCGGCGCGGCCGACGAGGAGGACATCGAAGTCCTGCGCGAGGCGGTCGACGCCGAGACGCGCCGGAGCACCGACGTTCGCATCCGCCGCCTCCAGTCGCAGATGGAGGACCTCGCGGCGTACTCCGACGCGCTCGCCGAGTTCATCGACGAGGAGGGGACCGGGAACGAACTCGTCTCCGAGTTCCGCGACGAGATGACCGCGTTCCGCGAAGACCTCGACGCCCTCGACTCGATGGTCGACGGCGCGGTCGAGTCGGTCGACGACGCGGCCTCCCGGCTCGACGCGGCCGAAGAGACCATCGCTACGGTCGACGAGCGCTCCGACCGCGTCGCCACGCGGGTCGCCGACGCCGAGAGCCGCCTCGACGACCACGACGGCCGTCTCGAAGGCCTCGCGTCCGACCTCGAAACCGCGGACGACACGCTCGACGACTACCACGGCTGGCTCGAATCCCACAACGAGCAGTTCGAGGCCGTCGAGGGCCGACTGGACGACCACGACGGCCGGTTCGAGGACCACGACGAGCGGCTCGAAACCGCCTCGCGGAACATCGACGCCGGCTCCGCCCGCCTCGACAGCGTCGAGGAGACGCTCGCCAAGCGCGAGGAGGAACTCGTGACGGTCCGCGAGCGCCTCGACGACATCGCCGGTCGGTTGGACGAAACCGTCGACCGACTCGAAGGGGCCGAAAACAGTGCCGCCGAAGCGACCGAACAGGCCTCGACGCTCCACGCCGAAGTCGGCGACATCCGCGAGGACATCGCCGAACTCGACGGGGACATCGTGGAGACGCGCGAGGCTCTCGATGACCGCCTCGCGGAGGTTCAATCGCGGGTCGAAGACGCCGCGGCCGACGAGGAAATCGAGGCCCTGCGCGACGACATCCGGGAGCTGAACGACACCGTCGCCGAACTTGAAACCTTCCGCGAGCGCCTCGCGGGCGCGTTCGGCACCGGCATGGGCGGCGGCCCGGCCGCCGGCGACGACGGCGACACCGACGACGCGGAGTAGCGCTTCCGAGCTTTTTCCCGAGAGACGTTTTCCCGAAGCGCAACCTGTTTAGCGGGCCGCCCCGACGTTCCGATGATGACAGAGACGGTGCGCGTCGCTGTTCCGCGAAAGGGTCGCCCCCTCGAAGCGGTGCTCGAACGGTTCGCCACGACCGAGAGCATCGCCGAGGTGGCGGACGAAATCACCTCGACACTCCGATACGAGAAGTCGGTCACGAAGGGCCATACCCATCCGGAACGCGACGTGTACGAGCGACTCGCGGACTACAGTGACCTCTCGGACCCGGCCGCACCGGAGTTCACGCTCCTGCGCGACGACCGAGACGGGATGCCGCGACGCATCGTCTTCGACAGCGTCGTCTTCGAAATCGACGGGGTGGACATCCACCTCGTCGGCCGCGAGGAGCCGTTCCGCGCCCTCCGGACCCACGAGTTCGGCCTCGGCTTCGACAGCGCCGACCTCGTCCTCGAAGAGGTCGTCAAGCTCCGGCCCGAGGGCCTCGGGAGCATCGAGGACGTGAACGCCCGCATCGACCCGATGGACACCGACGTTCGGGTCGTCTCCGGGCTCGGCGACACGGTGTATCACACGCTCATGGCCGACCCCGAACTCCTCCCGCCGGGCTCCGAACTCGACCGCGACTTCGTCGCGGACTACGCGGGCGACCTGTGTATCTCGCCGCGCTACGAGCGCCTCGTGGAGGCGGTCCTCGGCACGCGGTGTCTCGACGACGTGACGTTCGCGTATCCGAACGGCGCGCCCGAAGAAGAGGCCGCCATCGCGGAGACCGGTATCGGCGTTTACCTCACGATGACCGGGTCGACCGCGCGCGAACACGGCCTCGTCCTCGGCGAACACCTGTTCCCGAGCGAGACGGTCCTGATGGAGAACGTCGCGGAGGCGACGCCGGCCGCAGAGACCGTCAAGCGGGCCATCGCGTCGCCGGAGGTAGAGACCGAATTGACGGTCTAACCGAGCACAAAACGAAGCAGAACTTCAGTTCTATATCAGCGGGTTCGGTGGATAGATGGAGAGTCCTCTTCGGATGCCATACTCGAAAATGGCGACGATGCCAACGAAGACGACGAACACGAACCAGACACCGAGGTAAAGCGGTGTGAAACTCTCCATGGAGGGTGAGAAGTGATCGTAGAGGCTGTAGGATGTGAATACAATGGTCAGCATCCCCGGGAGTATCAGCTTGTATCGGAGAAGTAGATAAGATGAACCTGCGCCCAAGACAAACATGCCGAATATCTGAAGGAAATTGTACAGGAGGCGTCGGGGACCTTCAGCATCCATAGACAAATTCAGTAGATAGTATCCATTGAAATAGACGATAACCGCGTTAATGACCCCGATAGCTACCGCGATTCCAATTCGTTTATTCATGGTTTACTATCGTGTTGATTATGACCTTACTGAGTCCTTAGCATTGCGATATCGCCATTGTGGGACTCCCAGTCGGAGCCGTTATCGAGGCTAGACCATGCTGGGTACCGGGAGGAATTATCTGTCCAACAGCCAACGATTTCCTCTCTTGTTCCGAGGCGGTGAGCGGGTCGTCGTAGACGGCGGTGAGGAGACGCCTCGCGTGACAGACGACCGCCGACAGGACTTCGTCGGCGTCGTCGAGTGCGACGACAAGCAGTTTCCCGAACCGGACCAGACGGCGGACGCGCTTCGGTCGGTCGAGGGCCAGACCACCCGCGCGCTCGAACGCGTGTAGTCGGTGGCCGAACGCTCGGGACCCGACTGGACGATGCTTCGGACCACGGTGTACACGACGGACCTCGACCGAATCGACGCCATCGAGTCGGCCTACGACGCCTACTTCGGCACCCGACGACCGACGATGACCGTCGTCAGCGTCTCCGTACTCCCGAACGATCCCCCCGTCCAAACCGAGGCGACGGGTGTCAAACGATAGGTTCGAACCCTCCAATTCGATATAGCGATATACAGTTTACAAGTCGCACTTCGAACAGCTATCACGCTCCTCAGCGGAGCGAGTAAATGTTCGATTCGTACGTTTCGCGCACTCTGTCGCCCCAGTTGTGGGTGTACGTGTCGATGATGTCGCCGGCCACGTCGCCGCGGAGGTACTTGACGATGCCGCGGTCGCCGGTGCGGTCCCGGAGATGGGTCGTGAAGAAGTGCCGGAAGTAGTGGGGCGTGACGTTTTCCTCGCGGTCGCCGCCCGCCCGGTACCAGCCGGCGTCGGCGGCGTGAGAGGTGACGACGTGGTGGACGGCGTCGGGGTCCAGCCGACGACCCCAGCCCGATGCGGTGCCGACGAAAAGCGGTTCGGCCGGTGACGGCGAATCCGGACGAACCGCTAGCCAACGCAGGAGAACGTCCTCCAGTTCGTCGTCGACCGGGACGACCGTCGACCGCTTTCGCTTGTTCGAGGCGGTTCGCTCCTCGCCGTTTGTAATGCTCCCGACGCTCGGGTCGGCGGCGACGTACATCGACGGCCCGCGACCGTCGAGGGCGGCGCGAGTCGATACACCGGAGAGGGGTGTATCCACCGACAACGACACGTCTCGAAGGTCGAGATTGCACAGTTCGCCGACGCGCATCCCGGTTTTGAGGAGGGTGACTACCAGCGCGTGCTCCAGCGGATGGGCGATTCCGCGGACGAACTCCCGCATCTGCGGGACCGAGAGCTCGCGTCGGGCGGGGTTCGTGTCGATTCGCTCGTCCATCTCCTCCATCACGAGGCTCATCGGGTTGGAGTCGAACGCGCCGACCTGCGCCATGTAGGCGTAAAACCGGTGGAGGTAGGAGGCGTACGTCGCCACCGTGCTCGGCGCGACATCCCGGTTTCGAAGGGTGTGTATCCACGCCATGCAGTCGCGGTGAGTCGCGTCGCCGACCGACCGAGCGGTCCCCGAGGGGTTCCGCGAGGGGTCGCCGAGGAACGACCTCGAACGCCCGTGAGGACGCGTTCGTAGGCGTCGCGGGTCCGGTCTGTCTTCCCGTGATAGGTCATATCCTGCAGGAAGTAGCCGACGGGGTCTTCCGCCTCGGCGGGGTTTTCAGCGGCCATCGCGCTCCGCCAGCGTGTAGCCGCCGTGTCGCCCGCTGTACACGACTCGGCCGCTCGACTGCAGTTCCTGAAGCGTCGATTCGAGGCGGTCTTCGATGTCGTCGGTCAGCGCCGCGACGAGGTCGTCCCACGATCGATGCGAATCGCCCGCGAGCGCCTCGACGATCCGGGCCTCGAACCCGTCGTTATTTTCACCCAATTCATCCTGATTCGAACCGTCGTTCTGGAGACCTGTTTCCACCCCTTCGACCCCGGGGGTTGTGGTCGCTTTATCGCCTCTCGGAGGGACATCGAAATCGCGCCGACCGGCCTGTACCATCGTTCTGACAAATTCGCTCTGGCTCATCCCGAGTCGGTCCGCGTGGTCCTTCCAGATGGCCTTCTGGTGGGCCGGGAGGTAGGTTTGCACCGTCGCGCGGTCGGCCTCGTCGCTCATGAACGGGTTGACACGGGGGTCGATATTCAATCTACCGGCACAGTCCAGAATAAGAGAGATTATCCTGAGCAGTACATGCGTATTTTCGGCGGCGAATCTGAGTTATCCTGAATACTACAATCGTATTTTCGGCAATTTGCATGTAGTATTCAGGATATTAGATTTCGCCGGAGAATGTCGATTTCGGGCGTTTCGAGCGAATTTGAGACTCGGCTGATTTTTGTTGCTCTCGATAGGACAAACCACGCGCAGCATCTCCTCATTTTTGTTATGGATACCCAATTTTGGATGGGGGTTCTCACCTTGTTTACCCTGGAGTAACGTATGGAAGAACCACTTACACGAGTTTCGTTATTTCATACATAATTTCACTGAATTATTATATAATTTGGACAGCGCTGGTTTTGCCCCCGTTTTATTTCTCTCAACGAGATACGAACTATTCTGTCTATAATTTCTGTATATTTTCTCAGAAATATACTCGCTGTAGACGCGTCATCTGTGTTCTCTCGAACGGCTATATTTCAACTAAAATGAACCCGGTATTTTTCACCGATTATATCTGCCACTCTACTCCGAATATGTGTCGCCGGACAGACCTTCGTTTCGAATTGATTCTATCTACTATTATGCGTGTTCTATTTCGAAGAAATTCGGTGAGTGTTGTCTGATTCGAACACGCAACCACCCGGGTGACGCCGTTCCGAATGCACTCGAAGACGAACCCAACCGAGGTCTTTGCCGGCTCGATTCGTTCTCTTTTGACGCCTTCACAGCCCTCTCCTCGCGGTGAGAACAGTAACTCGGGGCGTGGCTCCCTCTCAGGTGAAGCGGCGTTCGAGCGCGCTGTGGCCGTCCTGACCGGCTCCGTGAGTTCGGGGTTTCGGTGTCTCGCTCACGGCCGGATTCGACGACTCACTCGTTCGGCGGACGATCCGTTCGAACGAACCGTCTCTCGGCCGGTGACTCGTTCGAACGGACTGCCTCGAATCCCGGATGCGATGGCGTACTCCGTCTGCACGACCGGACTCGCCGGCGATGCACCTGTGTACTCTCGACTGCGATACACCCCCGACCGGGAGCGTGATGCGACTGTCGCGCTGTGATGCTGAGAAGGCTCAAACGCTATCGACCGCTGGAGTGCCGATTTTCTGCGTCAACGCGGCTCAGTCGCCAAATCTCCGGAGATTCGGGTCTCTCTGCCCGGTCGCCGATTGTCCGATTCGAGACTCGTATATCGCATCTCGCTATACCCAATTCCTGTTCTCGGGCTCACCCGATTTCGGAACAGTCGCGTCCCGTCGAACCCGCTCGGCCGGCGTCGAAATGGTCGAGACGGCCGAGCGCCGACGATTTCACCCGACGCGCTACGCTTCGACTCGCTCTATCAGCTCGGGGTCGTCGCTGGCGGGGCTGTTCACCCGCGTCGAGACGGGGTACGCCGTGAGTTCGTCGTCGGGGTAGGTGTCGAGGAGCGCCGCCGCCTCGTCGGGGTCGCCGTGGAGCCACGTCTCCTCTTCGTCGGGCGCGAGGACGACCGCCATTCGGTGGTGTAGCTCGGAGACGAGGCCGTTCGGCTCGGTCGTGACGACGGTGAACGTCTCCAGCGGCTCCTGTTCGCGCGAGGGGCCGTCGCTTCCGAAGTCACCGAGCCCGGTCTGTTTCGTCGAGGGCGTCCATCGCTCCCAGAGGCCGGCCATGGCGAACGGGCGGTCGTCCTCGAAGGCGACGCGGTAGGGCCGTTTGTCCCCGCCGCGGTCGACCCACTCGTAGAAACCGTCCGAGGGAACGAGACACCGGCGGGCCTCGTAGGCGTCGGCGAAGCTCCGCTTCTCGCGGACGGTCTCCGCGCGGGCGTTGATTCGGTCGTTTCCGACGCTCGCGCTGTCGGCCCACGAGGGGACGAGTCCCCACTTCAGGAAGCGGAACTCCTCCGGCGCGTCGTTTGTCACGACCGGGAGTTCCTGGCCGGGCGCGCAGTTGTACCGCGCCGAAAGCGGGCGCGTCGGCGTCGCGTCGAACCGCGTTTCGAGTTCCTCCGGTGGGGTAAACAGCGTGTAGCGACCGCACATACCCCCGGCTTCGCGCCGTGCGGGTAAAACGCCCGCGGCGGGGGAGTGCGGGAGCGCGCCGGGAGCGCGGCCGCCGACCCACGACGACGCATTTAGGGTCGCCGACGCCCCCCTGTCGGACATGCGAATCGAGAACAGCTTCATCCCCGTCCGCGGCGTGGGCGAGCGGACGGAGCGGAACCTCTGGCGGGCCGGGTCGACCCACTGGGACGAGTTCGACGCCTCGCTCGTCGGCGCGAAGACGGGCGACCGAATCGAGACGTTCATCGCCGACGCCGCCGCCCACCTCGACGACGGCGACTCGCGGTTCTTCGACGACTGCTTCCCCTCGGGCGAGCGCTGGCGACTGTACGAGAACTTCCGCGACGAGACGTGCTTTTTCGACATCGAGACGACCGGTCTCTCTCCCGAGCGCGACTCGGTGACGACCGTCTCGTTCCATCAGGACGGCGAGACCACGACGCTCGTCAGCGGCGAGGATCTGACCGCCGCCGCCCTCCGCGAGCAGTTCGTCGACGCGAAACTCATCGCGACGTTCAACGGCGCGCGCTTCGACGTGCCGTTCCTCGAAACCTCGTTCGACGTCTCCATCGACGTTCCGCACGTCGATTTGATGTACCCGTGCCGGACGCTCGACCTCACCGGCGGGCTGAAACAAATCGAGAAGGACGTCGGTATCGACCGCGACCGCCCCGACATCTCCGGGCGCGACGCCGTCCGACTCTGGCGGGAGTACGAGCGCGGCGACCGGTCGTCGCTCGATACGCTCGTCTCGTACAACCGCGAGGACGCGGTCAACCTCGAACGCCTCATGGAGACCGTCACCGGACGCCTCCACGACCGCGCCTGCGAGGGACTCGACGCCGAACTCGGCTGAGTCGGGCGTCGCCTGATTCGCTCGCGCCCGCGGCCGGACGACAGCCGACCCGAGCGAGCGTGACGGAACCCCGCGCTTTTTTCATCCCCCGAAGCGACGCGCCGCACATGACCGACGACCCCGACGCCGACCCCGAGGCGGACGACACCGCCGATTCGACCTCGCCAGCCGACGCGGCCGAGGCGACTGAGCCGACCGACGGCGACGAGCCAGTCGATGCCGATGCGGCCGTCGAGGCGGCGGACGGCGGTACAGACGAGCGCGACGACGGCAACGGCAACGGCGACGAGACCGTCCCGCACGTCGAACTCGACCTCTACGAACTCTCCGTCCGCGTCAGCGGGCAGTCCAGCGACGAACTCGACGACGTGGAGGCGTCGGCGACCCGCCTCATGGACTACCTCGTCGACCACGCCAAAGAGCTGGAAGACCAGCCCGACACCCGCGGGCTCAGCTAACGCCGGCGCTCGCGTCGCCTCCGGTTTTGGCAAACCTAAACGCTCAAGAGCGGCCGTCGACAACCCCGCCCAATGACCGAGTTCACCTTCGACGACCTCGCGGTCGTGATGGGGACGTACAACGAAGAGCAGGCTATCGGGGCCGTCCTGGCCGACATCGACCGGATTACCGACGGGCGCGCCGAGGTCGTCTGCGTGGACGGCTCGGACGACCGGACGCCCGAAATCGCCCGGAAGATGGGCGCGCGCGTCATCGAACAGGAGCCGCAGGGGTACGGCGTCGCGGTCGAGGCCGCGGTGCTCGCGTCCGACCGGCCGGTCGTCGTCACCACGGACTGCGACGACACCTATCCGATGGAGTATCTCCCGAAGTTCCTCGACCTCATCAACGACGGCTACGACGTGGTCTCCGGCGACCGAATCACGACGGGCGCGGAGACGATGCCCCGACTCAACCGCGCGGGCAACGTCGCGTTCGCCCGCCTCGCCAGCGTTCTCATGGGCGCGACCGTCCACGACACGACCACCGGCATGCGGGCGTACCGCCGCGAACTCCTCCACGATATCGAGTGGACCGAGAACACGGGGCTGTCCGCCGAACTCCTCATCCGCCCTGCGATGCGCGGCTACAACATCGCCGAAGTCCCCATCCCCTACCGCGAGCGCGCGGGCGAGACGAAACTCGACCCCTTCGCCGGCGGCGCGGCCATCGGGAAATCCATCGTCAAAGTCTGTCTGGAAGAACGGCTTCGGTTCTGAGTTCGCGCTTGGAGCGCGTGATTCGAGAGCGATACGCGGAGAAACGGAGTTTTGGGCGGCGGTTACGACGAGTTCAGGATGTCGCGGACGCGCCGGGGTTCGCCGGAGAGAGCGGGTTCCTTCTCGACGATTTTCAGCACTTCGTGGTCGGTCACGTCGGGGTAGGACTTCCCGATGGCCTCCTCGATGAGGGCCTTTTCGAGGCGGAACTCCGTTCCCTCGTAGACCACGTCTACGCCGTCGTCGTCGAAAGAGAGAATCGTCATACCTCTCGTTCTATCCCGCGCGTAGTTAAATACGCGTCGTCGGCGCGAAACCGGCCGCCTCCGTCGCGTCTGACGCTCGTCTTGCGGACGGTTTATTACGGCACGGGTGTTGGTTCGGAGCGTGTCACTGGGTACGGACCCGCTCGATGCGCTCGAAATCCCCGACGGGACGACGGTCGAGGAACACGACCTCGTCACCGACGGCGACGTCGTCGTCGGCGGGCAGAGCACCGTCGAGTTCGGCGTCCGCGGACGGAACGTCCTCGCGGGCGAGCGCGTCACCTTCGGCGGCGACATCGAGGCCGAGGCCGACTGTCGACTCGACATGCTCGACGACGTGGCCGGCAACGTCCTCGTCGGCAACGACGCCTACCTCGGCGAGCGCGTTCACATCGCCGGCCGCCTGATGGTCTCGGGCGACCTCGACATCGGCGACGACGTCGACATCGAAGAGGGGTTCGAGGCAAACGGCTGGATCGTCATCCGCAACCCGATTCCGACGCTCGTGTTCTACTTCATCGTCCTCTCGCAGCTCCTTCGGCTCGGCGAGGACGAGGCGGCCGACGAACTCGCAGAAACCCTCTCCGGCGAGTCGCCGCACGACCCGCTCGTGATTCCCCGGAACGCCACCGTCTCCGACGACGCGTGGCGCGTCTCGACGCCCGCACACGTCGGCTCCAACTGCCGAATCCACGGCAACATCCGCGCGAAGTCCATCGACCTCGCCGAGGACGACAACGTCTTCGGGAGCCTCCGTGCCCGCGACGATATCGTCGTCGGGAGCGGGACGCGCATCCACGGCGACGTGACCACGCGAAACGGCGAGGTCCGAATCCACGAGGACGCGCGCGTTCTCGGCGACGTGTCCTGTAACGACCTCGTGCTCGAAGCCGGTGCGCACGTCGACGGCACGATGCGCGCCCGCGGCGAGATGCGCATCCACCGCGACAACCTCCCCCGCGAGGCCGAGTAGTCGGCGTCGGAACCGACCGAGCGACTGCGGCCACCCGTGCGCCGCGATAGCAACAGTCGCCGTTTGTGCCTACCCAACGATTATTCCTTCACGTCGAGAGTGTCGCCTATGGACAATCGACTGAAACTTCTCTCGGTCGCCCTCCTCGTCGTCCTCGCCGGGTGTACCGGCGGCGCGGCGGACGGCGGTGCGGGCGGGTCGGAGAGCGTGTCTCTCGCCGCCGACGCGGGCGGTTCCACCGAGGCCGAACAGACGGGCGGCGACGACCTCCCGCAGGCCCAGCGGCGGGCGGTCATCAGGAACGGCCAGATAGAACTGACCGTCGACGAGTTCAACGAGTCGCGCGACGCGGTCGAATCGACCGCCGAATCCTACGGCGGCTACGTCAGCGACTCCAACGAGTACGTCAACCGCCGGAGCGGCGGCACCTACCGCTCGGGTCAACTCGTCGTGCGCGTCCCCTCCGAGGACTTCTCGGCGTTCATGACCGACATGAAGGGCCTCGGCGAGGTCGAACGCGTCGAGACGGACTCGAAGGACGTGACCGACCAACTGGTCGATATCGAAGCGCGGTTGAGCAACCTCCGCGCCCAGCGCGACCGCCTCCGCGACCTCTACGAGTCGGCCAACACGACCGAGGACGTGCTCGCGGTCGAAGAGCGCCTGACCGAAGTCCAGACCGAAATCGAGCGGCTCGAAGCCCAGAAGCAGTCGCTCGAAGACCGGGTCGCCCTCTCGACCGTCCGCGTCTCGCTGTCGGAGCGACCGCCCGGCCCGGCGCAGTGGTACGACACGCCGGTCTTACAGGCGTTCTCCGAGTCGGTCAACGGCGCGTTCGTCGCCCTGCGGGCGCTCGTCGTCGCCGTCGCCTACGCGGCTCCGTACCTCGTCGTCTTCGGCGGCCTCCTCGCGATTCTCGGGAGCGGGGTAGTGCTCGCCGGCCGCGCCGCCTTCAGGCGACTGACGGACTGACTGCGCGCCGGTCTCTCTTTCGTCGCTCGCCGTCGCTCGCGCTTCCTCGTACGCGAGCGTTTTTCCGCGTCCGCGACCATCGTCGAGCCATGCTCTCTCTCGCGTTAGCCGGCAAGCCGAACGCCGGCAAATCGACGTTCTACACGGCCTCGACGCTCGCCGAGGTCGACGTGGCGAACTACCCCTTCACGACCATCGACGCGAACCGCGGCGTCACGCACGCTCGCACCCGCTGTCCCTGTCTCGACCGCGACGAGCGCTGCGGCAACTGCGAGGACGGCATCCGCTACGTCGCCGTCGAACTCGTCGACGTGGCCGGCCTCGTTCCCGGCGCGCACGAGGGCCGCGGCCTCGGCAACCAGTTCCTCGACGAACTGACGAACGCCGACGCCATCGTCAACGTGGTCGACGCCTCCGGCGGGACGAACGCCGAGGGCGAACCCGTCGAGGTGGGGAGCTTCGACCCCGTCGAGGAGGTCGACTTCATCGAGGAGGAACTCGAACAGTGGCTCGCGGGCATCGTCCACAAGAACTGGGAGTCCGTGGTCCGCAAGTCGCGGTCGCCCGACTTCGACATGGATGACGCCCTCGCCGACCTCCTGACGGGCGTCGGCGCGAGCGAGTTCGACATCGCCGCCGTCCTGCGGGACCTCGACTACTCGCCGAACCCAAGGGAGTGGGACGACGCTGACCGCGTCGAACTCGCCCGCGCGATTCGCCAGCGGACCAAGCCAATCGTCCTCGTCGCCAACAAGGTGGATATCGCGCCCCCGGAAAACCTCGAACGACTCGCCGAGACCGGAAAGCCCGTCATCGCCGCCACGGCGGATGGCGAACTCGCGCTCCGGCGGGCCCGCGAGGCGGGCATCATCGACTATCACCCCGGCGACGACGACTTCGAACTCGTCGGCGACGTGAGCGGCGCCCAGCGGAAGGGCCTCGAACGAATCCGCGACCTGATGGGCGAACACGGCGGCACCGGGACGCAGGAGCCATCGACACCGCGGTCTACGACGTGCTCGACCGCATCACGGTCTACCCCGTCCAGAACGAGTCGAAGTGGACCGACGGTACGGGCAACGTCCTCCCCGACGCCTTCCTCCTCCCGCGGGGGTCGACGCCGCGGGACCTCGCGTACGCGGTCCACTCCGACATCGGCGACGGCTACCTCCACGCGGTCGACGCGCGAGCGAAACGCCGCATCGCCGAAGATCACGAACTCGAAGAGGGCGACGTCATCAAAATCGTCTCGACGGCGAAGTAACTGTCAGCGGTTCGTCTTTTCTGCCGGATTTCGTTGTCTGTCCTCGGTCAGTACTTCGTCTGCCACGCCACACGTAAATCAAATTTCGCTATACAGAATTGGATATCCCACGTCACCGATAGTCGACCGAACACAGAATGCGGAGTCGCACCACCAGTTCGACTGTCGCGCGGCTCACGCGTCGAGATTCACGGCGGAAAACAGGATTCGTCCCCGGCTCAGAGGTCCTTTGCGACGCGAAGTTCCGTGTCGGTGACCGTCTCGACCGACTCGGCCGGGACCTCGATGTCGTCGCCGTCGGCGTCGCCGAAGCCGAGGCCCTGCAGGACCGCCTCGGCGAGGTCCGGGTCGGGTTCGACGTACGCGACTTGGGCGTCCGCGTCGACTTCGGTCACGATTCCGATCTGTTCGGCCTCCTCGTCCATGAGGAACTTCCCTTCGTCGGCGGTCGAGAGTACTGACATTCGACCAATCGTTATGCCGGGGTGACATAATATCCTGTGGCCGGCACGAACGCTGATACGCCCTGCCCGCGTACGGGATGCATGACAATCGGTTCACAGGTTTCCGAGGCCGACGCCCGCCGGCTCCCGCTGCCCGAGACGCGGGTGTTGCTCGGCGTCGGGCTGGCGATTGCCCTCGTCGCCGGACTCGTCTTCCGCGTCGTCGGCCAACTCGTGTTGGTCCCCTCTCGCCCGCTGGTCACGGCCGTCGTGTTCGCGCTGACGGTCCCCGTGATGTGGGCGCTCGCGGTCGGGGTCTTCCGGTGGCGCGGGCTGTCCGGCGGCGCGCGGCGGGAGGCCGCGGTGTTGCTCGTCGTCCCCGGCATGCTCGTCGACGCGGTCTCGACGGCGCTGTTTTCTGTCGTCTACCCGAACATGGGTCTCGAATCCGCGGGGCTCTTCGGCGGGCTGTTGCTCTTGGCGTACGCGACGGTGCTGGTCGCGGGGTTCGTCGGTCGGTGACTCGGTTTGCGTCGACGCCCGCCCCGAAGGTTCCCCGCTGGCCCGTGACGTGTGAGCGCCTCAGACGACCGCCTCGTACGCTTCGCCCATGATTTCGATGGCCTCGCGGAGCGACTCGGTATCGGTCGCGTACGACAGGCGGGCGTAGCCGCGGCCGTGCTCGCCGAACGCCTCGCCGGGCACGATAATCACGCCGCGGTCGATGCACTCGTCGACGAAGCCCTCGGGGACCTCGGGCATGACGTAGAACGCGCCGCCCGGCGACGGGACGGTGAGGCCGATGTCCTCCAGCCCCTCGACGACGATGTCGCGGCGCTCGCGGAACGTTTCGGTCATCTCCTCGATGCGGTCCTGCGGGCCGCTGAGCGCGGCCTCGGCGGCGAACTGCGCCGGTGCGGAGGCGCACGCCTGCACGTACTGATGGACGCGGAGCATGCGTTCGACCGGCGGGTGGAGCCGTACACCCAGCCGAGTCGCCAGCCGGTCATCGAAAACAGCTTCGAGGCCGAGTTGACGACGACGACGTTGTCGGTCTCGGCGAACTCGATGGGCGAGCGGTGTTCGCCCTCGAAGACGGTGTACTCGTACACCTCGTCGGAGATGCAGAGCACGTCGTGTTCGTCGGCGATGCGGGCGAACTCGGCGATGTCGTCGGGCGGCGAGACCGCGCCCGTCGGGTTGCCGGGGCTGTTGACGACGAACGCCGCGGTGTCGTCGGTGATGGCGTCTTCGACCGCCTCGGGGTCGAGCGTCAGGTCGTCGCGGAGGGGGACCGGAACCGGGTCGCCCCCGGCGAGTTTGGTGAGCGCGTCGTAGGAGACGAAGCCGGGGTCGGGGATGATGACCTCGTCGCCCTCGTTCACGTGCGCCTCGATAGCGATGTGGAGTGCTTCGCTTCCCCCGGCCGTGGCGATGACGTCGTCTGGGTCGAGGTCGACGCCCTGGTCCCGGCGGTGCTTCTCGGCGATGGCCTCGCGCAGGTTCGGGAGGCCCTTGTTCCCGGTGTAGCCGTCGGCCTCGCCGGCCTCGATGGCTTCGACGGCCGCCCGTCGCGCGTGGTCCGGGGCCGGGAAGTCGGGCTGACCCAGCCCGAGGTTGATAGCGTCTTCGCCAGCCGCCTCGAACACCTTGCGAATGCCGCTGATGGAGATGCGCTCCACCCGGTCGGAGAAGTGCGTCATATCCTATCCGGTGTCGCCGTTCGGGATAGTTCTTCCCACGCACGGTCGCCGCCGACCCGTTGACTCCGTGACGTGACCGAGGGGATTTGTCGGAGGATAATGCCGCTATCTGGGAGGCGTAAGTCTCGCAAAAAACGCGTTTCTAACCCGGAATGCGGCCGTAATGGGGACTTCAACGACTCTTCGAGTGTCATCTACCGCGTCTATCGTTACCGGGTGCGCGCCCGGAATAAGGCGCTGATTCGTAACGAGGACAATGACAGAGGCACCACGTTCGACGTCGATCAGCCGTAGACGTTTCCTGCAGGGGTCCGGACTCGCGGCGACCGCCGGCCTCGCGGGTTGTCTCGGCGGGTCCGGCGGGAGCGGGCTGGACGAACTCAACGTCGCCTACATGCCCATCTACCCGGACATGCAGTACTTCGTGATGGAAGAAGAGGGGCTGTTCGACGAGCTTTCGGTCCCTGTGGCGGGCAAGAAGTTCTCCGACGGTCCGAGCATCGTGCAGGCGTCGGCGACGGGCGACTTCGACGTGATGATGTTCGGCATCGTCCCGGCGATGATCGTCATGGACAAGGGCATCCCCGCGAAAATCACCGCGGCGAACATCAAGAACGCGATGGAGATTCTCGCCACCGACGAGTTCGCCGCCCTGTGGGAGGAACACGGCAAGGAGGCCTTCGCCGAGTTCGAGGCGCAGAAGGGCCGCAAGTTCACGTTCGGCACTTTTCCGCCGGGCTCGGTCCCGGACATCCTGCTCCGCTACTGGATTCAGAACACGCTCGGCCTCGACCCCGAGGAGGACGTGAACGTCAAGGGCCTCGGCGGCGCGGCCGCGGTCCAGCAGGCGCTCCTCTCGAACAACGTCGACGGCACGAGCATCATGGAACCCGTGCCGACGGTCATCGAGGCCAACGACGCGCCGTTCCAGCCCATCGCGTGGGCGGGCGACTTCATGCCCGGCCAGCCCGCGGCGGTCACGCTCATGCACGACCGCCTCCGGCAGGACAACCGCGACCTCGCCACGGAGTTCGTCGAACTCCACCGGCAGGCGACGAGCTTCGTCGCCGACAACCCCGACAGCGCCGCCCAGCACGCGAGCTCGGTCATCGGCGAGAGCGCGCTCCCGGTCGAGACCGCCCGCGCGGCGCTCGACTCCCCCGCGTCCGACTTCATCACCGACCCGCACGACATCGAAGGCGGGGCCGAAATCTTCGCCGACTACGCCCAGACGCTCGGGAAGACCGAAGCGCAGTTGAGCATCGACGAGATGTTCGATTACGGTATCTACGACTCGCTATGAGCAACGACGAAGTCGGCGCGGGCGTCACCCTCTCGGAGACCGAGGCGGACGAGCGACTGCTCGACCGACTCGCGGGGTTCTCCTCGGAACAGACGGGGCTCGCGGTCGCCGGCTTCGTCGGCTTCCTCGCCGTCTGGTACGTCGCCGCGCTGTTCCAGCCGACGTATCTCCTCCCCTCGCCCGTCGAGGTGCTCGCCGCGTTCGTCGTCGAACTCACCGCGCCGGCCTCGCTGTCGATTCCATTCACGGGCGTTGAACTCCCGGCGACTCGACTGCTGGTCAAACTGATTCAGAGCCTCTACCACTACGTGCCGGGCCTGCTCATCGGGACGTCGCTCGGCGTCTTCGCGGGCGTCGCCATGGGCTGGAACACCCGCGTCGACAGCGTCTTCACGCCCGTCACGCGCCTCCTACGCCCGATTCCGCCGCTGGCGTGGATCGGCTTCGCCGTCATCTGGCTCGGCGTCAACCACCAGGGCGCGACGTTCATCGTCGCCATCGGCTCGTTCTGGATTAACTTCTACAGCGCCTACGGCGGCGTCGAGGGCGTCTCGGAGGACCTCAAGGAGGTCGCCGCGACCCTCGGCGTCGACGACGACTGGACGATGATTCGGAAGGTCGTCATCCCGGCGGCCAGCCCCTCCATCATGACCGGCATCCGGACGAGCATCGGCCAGTGTTGGATGATTGTCGTCGCGGCCGAACTCATCGTCGGCGTCGGCGTCGGCTACGAGATTCTCAACACGGCGCAGAACCTCGCCATGGACGTGTCGGTCGCCTACATGCTCGTCATCAGCATCGTCTTCCTCGTGAGCGACGGCCTGTTCCGCCGGGTCGAACGGCGGGTGCTGGAGTGGAGAGCATGAGCGGCGACGCGAACGCGGATACGGATGCGTCCGCGAACACGACCGCGGCCGACCCCGACGAGACCGCGACGGTCCGCGTCGACTCGCTCGGCAAAACCTACGCGTCCGACCGGCGGACGGTCGAAGCCCTCTCCGGCGTGGAGTTCGCCGTCGAGGACGGCGAGTTCGTCTGTATCGTCGGCCCCTCGGGCTGTGGCAAGACGACGCTGTTCCGCATCATCGCCGGCCTCGAAGCCGCCACGTCGGGCGCGGTCACCCTCGACGGCTCGCCCGTCACCGGTCCCGGAACCGACCGCGGCATGGTGTTCCAGGAGTACGGGCTGTTCCCGTGGCGAACTGTCGCCGAGAACGTCGCGTTCGGCCTCGAAGAACAGGGCGTCGAGGAGCCGGAACGCTCGGCACGCGTGACGGAGATGCTCGAACTCGTCGGTCTCGACGGCTTCGCCGACGCCTACCCCAAAGAGCTGTCCGGCGGGATGAAACAGCGCGTCGGCATCGCCCGCGCGCTCGCGGTCGACCCCGAACTGCTCCTCATGGACGAGCCGTTCGGCGCGGTCGACGCCCAGACCCGCGACATGCTCCACGGCGAACTGCTCGACATCTGGGCGGCGACGGACAAGACGGTGCTGTTCGTCACCCACGACGTGGAGGAAGCCGTCACGCTCGCCGACCGCGTGGTCGTCATGGCCGCGAATCCCGGTCGCGTCCGCGAAATCGTCTCGGTCGATATCGACCGCCCGCGCGAGCGGACCGAAAGCGAGTTCGCGGAATACGTCGAGCGGATTCGCGGGCTCATCGGGGAGTAGCTCTGCTCCGCTCTCGGTTCTCGCGTCTCTCCTCGCTCGCCTCTCGTACCTACTCCCGCGCCTCTCGCAACTCGTCGATGTGCGCGTCGATGACCGACAGCGTCGCGTCGGCGTCGACGTAGCCCTTCTCGTACTCCTTTATCGCGCTGTTGTAGTCGCTGAGGAACTGTGCGACCGCGTCGTCGAGGTCGTCGCTCATACACGTCCGTAGCCCCGCCATCGGATTTGAACCTTCGGCCCGAGATCGGCGAGGGCGGGACCCTCGTGGCACCGCCTCGACCCTCCCCGACCGCCCACCGCGGGACCGTCGATTTATCACCGCGCCCCGCCAACGCGCCGGTAGTGACGACCCTCCGCTTCGAGGACGGCACCGTCCACGTCGGAACTGGCGGCGACGGCTCCGAGGGCGACGCCGACGTTCGGGCCGCCCTCGCCGACGTTCCGAGCGTCGAAGCCGACCCCAGAAGCGGCGGCTATCGCGCCCCCGCGATGCGGTACGCCGCGGTTCGGGACGCGCTCGACGCGGCCGGCGTCGACTACGACGACCGAGTCGCGGCCGCGCTCGACTCCCCCCTCTCGCTCTCGACGACCTACGACCTCCGAGAGTACCAGCGGGCCGCCCTCGACGCGTGGCTCGATGCAGACGCAGCGCGGCGTCGTGGAACTGCCGACCGGCGCGGGCAAGACGGTGCTCGCCGTCGCCGCGATGGTCGCCCGCTCGGTGCCGACGCTCGTCGTCGTGCCGACCATCGATTTACAGGACCAGTGGATACGCGAACTCGAAACCGAGTTCGACGTGCCGGTCGGGCGCTTCGGTGGCGGCGAGCAGACGCAGGAGACCATCACGGTCTCGACGTACGATTCGGCGTATCTCCGCGCCGACGACGTGGGCGGCGACTTCGGCTTCGTCGTCTTCGACGAGGTGCACCACCTCGGCGGGGAGGGATACCAGGACATCCCCAGATTCCTCGCCGCGCCTGCTCGCCTCGGCTTGACGGCGACGTTCGAGCGCCCCGACGGTGCACACGAGCGCGTGGAGGAACTCGTCGGCCCGCGGGTGTACCGCCTCGACGTGGACGACTTGGCGGGCGACCACCTCGCCGACTACGAGGTCCGTCGAATCGAGGTGGAACTGACGGCCGACGAGCGCGAGACGTACGACGCGGCACAGGAGACGTTCGTGAACTACCTGCGCACCTCGGGGCTGTCGATGCAGTCGGGCAGCGACTACCAGAAACTCGTGATGCGCTCGGGGAACGACCCGAGAGCGCGGGAGGCGCTCCTCGCCAAACAGCGCGCCCGCGACGTGATGATGAACTCCGAGGCGAAGGTGGACAAACTGGCGCGACTGCTCGCGCGACACCGCGAGGACCGCGTCATCGTCTTCACCGCCTCGACCGACCTCGTCTACCGCATCTCGCGGCGCTTCCTCGTCCCGCCGATAACTAACGAAACCGGGACGAAAGAGCGCCGCGAAATCCTCGACCGCTTCCGCGACGGCACCTACGACACCGTCGTCGCGGCCAACGTGCTCGACGAGGGTGTGGACGTACCCGACGCGAACGTCGGTATCCTCCTTTCAGGGTCGGGGTCGGAACGCGAGTTCACCCAGCGCCTTGGTCGCATCCTCCGGCCGAAGGCCGACGGCGCAACCGCGACGCTCTACGAACTCGTGAGCGTCGAGACGGCGGAAGAACGGGTCGCGGCCCGGCGTCGCTGAGCGGGGTGGTGCCGGTGGGAGAAGCGGCGAGGCGACCGCCTTCGACCTCAGACCAGCGAGACGTTCAGCTCGCCGTTGCTGGCGAAGGCGTCGTACTCGAACTCGAACTCGATTGCGAAGTCGGCGCTCCCGGCGGCCGGGACGGCGAGTTCCTGCGACCGGGTCGACTCCTCGTCGCGGACGGCGACGCGGGCTTCGACGGTGGCAATCCGCTCGGCTCCGCTGTCGTTGACGACCGTCCCGAAGACGCGGAGGCGGCCGTCGCCGGTCGCCTCGAAGTCGACCTCGGAGATGCGAACCGGCGGCACCTCCGGGGTGTCTCGGGGCTCCTCCGCCGGTGCCTCGGGCGGGTTTCGCGGCCCCGTCGCGCCCGGTAGCGACCCGAGACAGCCGGACGACAGGCCGACCGCGACCAGTCCGAGGAGGCGTCGTCGCTCCATACGATGGCGTCCGCCGCGGACGCAATGAACCTTGTCGTCCGCGCCGTCGTCCGGTGTCCGCCCGCGCCGTCGCTCGCTTCTTGCCCACGCCGCCCGAGTCGCTTTTGTCCCGCGGCCACCTCGTGGCGAGCGTGCTGACGAAGGATCTGCTTCGCGTGTCGCGGGCGTGCGGCGGCTACCACCCGCAGTTCGCCGACCGGGGGGACCGCCCGCTGGCCGCGAAGGCCATCGGCGTTTTCCGGCGACATGTCGGCGACGCGCGGACCGACCTCGACGACGCCCTCGCCGACCTCGAAGCCGAGGCCGACGACTTCAAACTTGCCCGTGGCTTCGCGTCGCTCCTCGACCGCGAGGCGGTCTTCGAGACGACGGCTCCCCTGCCGCCGGCCCG